>JANXSB010000303.1 GCA_025352865.1 Chthoniobacter sp.
ATGTCGATGAGCGGTTTGAGCAGCGGCTCCGTGTTCAGCTCACGCGAGCGCCGCGCGATCTTTGTCGCCTGGTCGGCGATGCGTTCGAGGTTGTTGGAAATTTTCGACGCCGTGAGCATCAGCCGGCAATCCTTCGCAATCGGCCCGTGTGTGGCCATGTAGGTGATGACCATTTCGTCGATCTGGATTTCGAGCTGATCGATCGTGTTGTCCTCCGCCTCCACCACATCGCACAGCTTGTCGTCGCGCTCCACGAGCGCGCGCATGGCGAGTGAAAGATTGCGCTCAGTGAGGCCGGACATCATCAGCAATTGCTCACGGATGTCGGCGAGTTGTTGTTCCCAAAATAGGCTCATGGCGGTGTGCGTTGGCAGTCGGGCAATCAGCCGAAGCGCCCGGTAATATAATCCTCCGTCTGCTTGTGCGAGGGATTGGTGAAAATCTTCTCCGTCTTCGTGAACTCGATGAGCTTGCCGAGGTAGAAAAATCCGGTGTGGTCCGAGCATCGGCCCGCCTGCTGCATGTTGTGCGTAACGATGACGATGGTGTATTTGCCCTTCAACTGCTGGATCAGTTCCTCGACCTTCGACGTGGCAATCGGGTCGAGCGCCGAGCACGGCTCATCCATCAAAATGATGCTCGGCTCCACGGCGATGGCCCGCGCGATGCACAGCCGCTGCTGCTGGCCGCCGGAGAGCCCCATGCCGCTCTGGTGCAGACGGTCCTTCACCTCGTCCCACAACGCCGCGCCGCGCAGGCTTTTCTCGACGACTTCATCGAGTTTCTTGCGGTCATTGATGCCCTGGATTTGCAGGCCGTAGGTGATGTTTTCGTAAATGGATTTCGGGAAGGGATTCGACTTCTGGAAAACCATGCCGACCTGCCGCCGCAGTGCGATCACATCCACATCGGGATCATTAATATCGACCCCGTGAATCTTCACCGACCCACCGCCGATGCGCGCAATATCGACAAGATCGTTCATCCGGTTAAAGCAGCGCAAGAGCGTCGATTTTCCGCAGCCCGACGGCCCGATGAAGGCGGTCACTTTTTTCGCGGGAATCTGGATGCTGACTTCGTGGAGGGCGCGCGTCGCGCCGTAATAGAAGTCGAGATTTTCGACCTCGATCATCGTCGGGTGCGCAGGGTCGTCGGGCATGGCGTCGAGGGCGGTTTTCGCGGCGGTTGCAGGCGGGTTCATGCGAGATTCTGGAGCGAAGGTCTTCATGGCAAGTGCCGTTACCAGCGGTAGCGGTTTCTCATGCGGATGCGCAGGAAAATGGAGGTCAGGGCGATGCCCATGACGAGCACCAAAAAGACAAACGCCGCGCCATACTGCACGCGCTCGGTGTATTCGTTCTGCGGGATTTTCGAACTGACGACGTAGATGTGGTAGGGCAGCGCCATCACCCCCTGAAAGAGCCAGCCGAAAGCCCCGCCGCCGCTCTGCTGGTCGCGCATGACGTAGGCCGCGGTGAACATAATCGGCGCGGTCTCGCCTGCGACGCGCGCGATGCCGAGGATCGAGGACGTGAGCATGCCGGGCAGCGCGTAGGGCAGGACGTTGGTGCGGATGGACTGCCACTGCGTCGCGCCGAGAGCGAGCGAACCCTCGCGAAAGCCCATCGGCACAGCTTTCAGCGACTCCTCGCTCGCCGTGATGACCACCGGCAGCGCCATGAGGGCGAGCGTGAACCAACCGGAAAGCAGGCACACATTCCAGCCGCGGAAATTCAGCCAGTGGCCGAAACCGACAGGAATGCTGAGCGCGGTTTCGCTGTCGTACGTGTCGAGCATCGGCATGAAGTGAACGAACAATCCAAGACCGAAGAGACCGAAGACGATGGATGGCACGCCCGCGAGATTGAGGATCGCGAGGCGGATGAAATGCACGGTGCGTCCATGCTTGCTGTATTCATTGAGGTAGATCGCGGCGCTCACTCCGATGAAAAGCGCGATCGCCATCGAGCCGACGACGAGCTGCACTGTGCCGACAATGCACGGCCAGATTCCGCCTGCGCTGTGCGCGTAACTTTCCGCCGGGATGTCCTCGAGTTTCCGCTCCGCTTTGAACGCGCGAAATTCCTTGTCGCCCATTTCGTAGTGCCGCCCCTCGTGGTCGAAAACGTAGAGCGTTTCCGGCGACTGCGAGAGGAAGGTCCAATTCACAAATGGCGCGGAAGTTTTGAAGACCGTCCCCGCGCCGCGGAAAAAGATCAGACCGAAAATAACGGTCGCGCAGATGAGCACGAAATACGTCGCCGAGCGGAACGCTCCGAAAGCCAGCGCCTCAATCGTGCGCGAGCGGGAAACCTTGCGGGTAAAGGGATTGGCGGGCGCGTGCATGGGCTTACCCGATCGAGATGCGGTAGCGCGTGATGATTTTCTGCGCGATGAAATTGATCAGCAGCGCGAGAAGAAAAAGAACAATGCCGACCATGAAGAGCGCGCGGTAATGGATGCTGCCCGGCACGACCTCGCCCATCTCCTGCGCGATGATCCCGGTCATCGTATGCACCGGCTGGAAAAACGCGCCGAGCCCCTGCGTGAAGTCGGGAATCGCGATGCGATTGCCCGCGCAGAGCAGCACCACCATCGTCTCACCAATGACGCGCCCGAAGCCGAGCAGGATCGCGGAAATGATGCCGGAAATGGAAGCCGGGATGAGGATGCGGACGATGGTCTGAAAGCGGTTCGCGCCCAACGCGTAGGACGCCTCCTTGAGGTGCTTCGGCACATTCGTCAGCGCGTCCTCGGCGAGCGAAAAAATAGTCGGTACCGCCATCAGCGCGAGCAGCGCGCCGGCGGTCAGCGAGTTCAGCCGCTCACTCATGGGAAAGCCGGGAAACCAGGCCAGCCACGGCGTTTGCGACAGCCAGCGCAGCGCCGTGCCGAGCACGGCAATGCCGAAAAAGCCGAGCACCACGGACGGGATCGCGGAGATGAATTCGATGTACGGCTTGATGAAATTTTTCTCCTTCGCGCTGGCGATTTCGCTCACATAAATCGCTGCCGAAACGCCCAGTGGCACGGCAAAGACAAGCGCGATGACCGAGACGAGCAGCGAGCCGACGAAGAGCGGGATGAGCCCGTACCAGTCCTGCCAGAAACTCGCCGTCAGCCACTCGCGGCCGAAAAGAAAACCCGTCAGCGATTTCCACGCCGGCACCGGCATGTCATAGCGCCACGCCTGCATCCCTGCCTCGATCTGCGGGAACGTGGCGATGAACTCTTTCGTCTTCGCTTCGATCTTTCCGATCTGCGCGCGCAGCTTCG
>JANXSB010000311.1 GCA_025352865.1 Chthoniobacter sp.
TACCTCCACGGGATCCTGCGACTGCGCTTCGCCAAGCCGAAGCTCCGCTCAGGATGACCGCAGTTGGGGGAGTTTTTAGACGCCCCGCAACCAATGATTGCCGCCAACGCGTGAAAGCGGAGAATGCCGCCAAATCCTCCGCATGCCCGCTCCTCCCAGCCTTTTGGAAAAATCGCCCGATGCCATCCGCGCTGAACTCACGGGCTTTCCCGGCGCGGCAGTCGGGGCGGCGCTGCGCTTTCGTGAGGACGGCGGGGCGGCCAGCCTCGGGGCGCTGGTGCTGGCGATGCTCGCTTTCTACCGGCCAAAAACCCACACCGGCGCGCTCGATACGCTGCCGCCGGAGACGCGCTTCCGCGAGGAGCTGGGCATCGATTCGCTCACGCTCACCGAGATGGTTTTCAAACTCGACGAACTGCTCGGCGTGCCGATCGAGCTGCGCGAAGTCGCGCATGTGCAGACGCTCGGCGAGCTGCAGGAGTTTCTGCGCGGAAAGCTGGAAGGCTGAGCGATGCGGCGCGTCGTCGTCACCGGGCTGGGCTTCATCACGAGCATCGGCAATTCGCGCGGCGAGGTGCTCGCGAGCCTGCGCGAGCTGCGGCATGGCTGCGTGCGCGGCGGGATGGTGCCGGGCGTCGAATTGCCGGTGCGGGTGGCGGCGCCGGTGCGCGGTTTCGATGTGGCGTCGCCAAACGCAAACGCCTGGACGTGGCCTGCGGACTATTCGCTCGACCGCACGCTCGTGCGTTCGCTCCCGCCGCACGGCGTGTACGCCGCGTGCGCGCTCGCGCAGGCGCTCGCGGAAAGTGGGCTCACGCCGGAGGAATTGCGCGACGGCGAGACGGGGATTTTCTGCGCGTCCGTGGGCTCGCCGATGCTCCTGCGGCATCACCTCAACCGCATGGCCGAAGCGGGCTGGCTGCGCGGGCATCCGCTCGGCGTGGTGAGTTCCGTCGCGGGCACGCTCAATTTCAATCTCGCCGCGCATAACGGCATCCGCGGCGCGACGTGCGGCTTTGCCTCCGCCTGCACCTCCGGTAGCCACGCGCTCGGCGCGGCGTTCGATGAAATCGCGCTCGGTCGCCAGCGGCGGATGCTCGTCGTGGCGGCGGAGGATTTGAATGCCGAAAGTCTGATGCCCTTTCACGCGATGAACGCGCTCTCGCTCAACGCCGATCCCGCCACGGCCTCGCGTCCCTTCGACCGCGCGCGCGACGGCTTCGTCGGCACCGGCGGAGCCGCCGCGCTCGTGCTCGAAGACGAGGAGTCCGCGCGCGCCCGCGGTGCGCGTCCGCAGGCCGCGATGCTCGGCTGGGGGCAAGCGGGCGACGGCCATCACGTCGCGCAGCCGCATCCCGAGGGCGCGGGCCTGCGCGCGGCGATGGAAAAGGCGCTCGCGTCATCCGGCATCGGGCGGGCGCGCATCGACTACGTGAACGCGCACGCCACCTCCACACCCGCCGGCGACCGCGCGGAAGCGCTGGCCTTGCGCGCCGTCTTCACCGCGCACGGCGCGCATCCCGCCGTGAGCAGCACAAAGGCGCTCACCGGCCACGGCCTCTCGCTCGCGGGCGCGATGGAGGCGGCGTTTTGCGTGCTCGCTTTGCGTGAGGGTTTCATCGCCGGTCAGGCGCATCTCCGCGATCCCGATCCCGACTGCGCCGGATTGAATTTTCCCCGCACCACGCTCGCTACACCGCCGCACCTCGTCCTCAATAACAGCAGCGGTTTCGGCGGAGCCAATGTCTGCCACATTTTCTCCCGCCATGACTGATCCCATCGTCTCCCTCATGCTCCGCGCCGGCTGGATCGGCATGCTCTGCGGCGTGCTTTCCGGCGCGCTCATCGGCCTCTTTTTTCATCGCGACGACTGGATGGGCGGCTACGACAGCTTTCGCCGCCGGCTCACGCGGCTCGGCCACATTTCGTTCTTCGGCCTCGGCTTCGTGAACTTCTTTTTCGCCCTCACCCACCACGCCGTGCATCTCGACGCGGCGCTCGCCCGCTTCGGCGCGTGGGCCTTTCTCATCGGCGCAGTCTCGATGCCGACGAGCTGCTTTCTCACCGCGTGGCGCAAGCCGCTGCGGCATCTTTTTCCGATCCCCGTCGTGAGCGTCGCGGCGGGCATCGTCTGCACGCTGCTCGGCTGGCCGCGATGAAGCTCGGCCTTATCGCGATGAGCGGCATCCGCTGCCAGAATGCGGAACTCATGGCGCTCGGCCTCACGCTGCCCGGCTTTGTCGAGCGGAGTAAAGTGATCGCGTCGCTCCCGAGTCTCGGTCTGCTCACGCTCGCCGGTCTCACGCCCGGCGATGTCACGGTCGAATATCTCGAAGTCCCCGACCTCACCGCGCTCGACGGGCTGCCCGGCGATTTCGATGTCGTCGCGATCTCCAGCTTCAGCGCGCAGATCAAGGAGGGCTACGCGCTCGCCGACCGCTTCCGCGCCGCGGGCGTGCTCGTGCTGCTCGGCGGCCTGCACGTCACCGTCTGCCCCGACGAGGCCGCGCAGCACGCCGACGCCATCGTCATCGGCGAAGCCGAGCCCGTCTGGCCGCAGGTGCTCGCCGACCTGCGCGCGCGCCGCCTCGCGCCGCGCTACGACGCGCGCGGCACGACGTTCGATTTCCGCGCAGCGCCGATGCCGCGTTTCGAGCTGCTGGAGCTCGAGCGCTACAACCGGCTGACCGTGCAGACGCAGCGCGG
>JANXSB010000313.1 GCA_025352865.1 Chthoniobacter sp.
CGTGAGCGCCGCGGCGATGAGCCGATGCTTACGGGAAAATTCCTCGCGCGAGGAATCATTTTCTACACGCACTCCGACGTGCGCGCGGAGCGTCCAGCGGTGCGCGTCCTGGCGGACAAGCCGCAGCCTTTTTGGGCCGCACATCCCATCCCGGTCGTGGTGTGGAAAAAGAACGGATTGCGGGAATTTCTCAAACAAAATCCCACCGCACTCTGCGCGCTGCGCCGCGGAGAGTGGAACGCTTTGGATGATGATGAAGCCTTTGCCGCGCGCGACGGCTTCGCGGAGTTCGGGGAAAACGTCGTCGTGCGTGCGTTGCGCGGAACCGCCGAGCCGGCCAAATAGCGGAAGACGGTCGCGGAAATTTCCAGCACCCAAAACGCCGTCATCGTCAGCGAATACGCGACGCTCAATTTTCGATTGTTCCCGCGGCTCTCGCCCGCGGCGTCTGCGCTTACGGCTTGGTCACGCGGAGCCGCAGGAACTGCGGCGTGGCGGTGGTGTTGGCGGTCCAGGTTTCCGTGGCGGTGCCGTTGCCGTTGTTGGTGTGCGCGGTGCGGGTGGTGGCGGCGCTCCACGTCGTGAGGTCGGGGCTCACTTCCACGACGTAGGTGAGGTCGTCGGCGCTGAGGCGGCGGGGGAAGGTGAGCGTGGCGCGGCCGTCGGCGGTGCGACCGGCGACGAGGGCACCGGGGCCGGACGCGGGGTTGGTGTCGCTGGTGGCGAGAAAGTATTCGGCGAGCGCCTTGAGGCCGTCGTTGTCGGCGTCAGCGAGCGGGGTGCCGGTGAAGGTGGTACTGTCGCTGGTGCCGGGATTGCCGTTGAGCGTGGTGCTGGTGCGCCAGCTCGTGGCGGCGGTGGGCGCGGCGGGGTTGGCGAGGACGAGGCTGTAGCCGTTGCCATTAGCGGTCTCGGGCCACGGCGGGAGGGTGTCGTAATGCAGCGAGATGAGCGTGGTGTTCGCCGAGGTCGCGAGGGTGAGGGTGTCGCCGTCGTTGCCGAGGCGGTTGTAGTAGATGCTGGCGATCGGGATGGCGATGCCGTAGCGGAGTTGGAAATTGTATTCGCTCGCGACGAGCACGAGCCGTCCGCCGGGCGCGAGCGGCACGTCGCGGTTGTCGGGAAAATCGTAGCTCAGGCCGGCGGTGAATTTTGCGCCGCGCAGATTCACGGCATGCGTGGTCGGATTCCACAGTTCGATGAACTCGGAGTCGCCATCGCCCTGCGGGTTGTAGTGGATTTCGGAGAAGACGATGTCGCCGGGCGCGAGCGGCGTGGTGACGGTGTAAAAGGCTTCGTTCAGCGCGCTCCATGTCGCGCCGGATTTCGCGCGGGCGCGCAGCCAAGTGTTCGCGGTGAGCATGGTGCTCGTGCCGGTGAACGCCATCAGGTTTTGCGCGCCGCCGGGCAGGCGCGGATCGGAGCCGTCGGTGGTGTAATAGACGGTCGCGCCTGAGACGGGGAAACTCACCGTCGTGCCGCTCGCGATGGTGCCGCCGGCGAAGGCCGGCGCGGCGAGGCTGGGGTAGTAGCCGAGCGCCTGGAGCTGCGAGAGAAAGACGCCGGTGCGCGCGGGGAACCAGTTGTTGAGGATGTTGTCGCGTTCGCTCGCCCACGTCGCGGGCGTGCGGGATTCGCCGCTCGCGACCCAGCGCGCGCTCTCGGCGAAAAAGGCGCGCTGGATTTCCACACACATGCCGGAGAGCCGCGCCTGATTGGCGGCGGGCGTGAGCGGGCCGCCGTTGAAGAGCAGTTTGTGGATGCGGTCGGCGAGCAGCATTTTGTAGTCGGCGTGCCCCTGCTGAGCGAGCTGGCTGAAGATGCTGCTCGGGCCGTCGCCGTTCAGCAGTCCGGGATTCGGATTCGAGCGGAGCGCGACGCGGTTGACCGGGACGTTTGGCAAATAGGCGGCAGTGGAGAGAAAGCCGTCGGCATCGTTGAGCAGGAATTTGAAACCGCTGCCGACGTTCTTCGGACTCACGGTGCGGTACTCCTCCTCGCTGCACCCGAAGCAGAACATGAGCATGTAGTCCGTGTAGTGCCGCACATCGAGATACGGGCTGACGCCCGCGAAGTCGGCGCGCAGTGCTTTCACCCGCGCCCACGAGGTGCCGTCGCCGTCGTAGAAGTCGCCGCGGTCGTCCCAGCCGCCGACGTTGAGGTTGCCATTGATGCTCTCGTAGTCGCCCGAAGAACCGCCGAGGTAGCGGCTGTGCATGGACGCATCCCAGCGCTCGCGGAGGTGAAACATGCCCCAGTAAGTGCCGTTCAGATACATGTGCACGAAGCGCGAGTGCGGGTTCAGATTTCCCATGTCGAGCATGGTGCCGTCGGTGAAAGGATTCGACATGTAGAAGCCGCGCTGGGCCATGTCGTGCGAGCCGCTGCGGAGTTCGAGCGAGTCGAATTTTGTGACCGGTTTCCAGCCGCGCTCGTGGCCGGCGAAGAGGTCGGGGATGCTCACGTTCGTCGCGCCAAAGTCGGACGTGAACGCGAGGCGGAAGCTCTTCTTTTGAAAGTTCGTGTAGGTGCCGCCGAACAGCTCGATGCCCGCATTTTCATGCACGCCGACGCCGATCGCCGGGATGTATTCGAAGGAGCAGAGCACGCTCGTCCCGTTCACGATCGTGGCGGGCGTGACGATGGAAATACTCGGCAGATCGGTCAGCGCGGCCTGCATCTGCGGGCCGTAAGTGGGGTCCTGCGTGATGCTCGTGCTCATCACCGCCGAGGCCACGACGGCGGCGGGGAAAATGTAGGTATGCGTATCTACATTGGTCGGGACGAGGCCGGACTTGTAGGCGGCGGCGCGCAGCATGGTGGTGGTGGAGACGGTGAGCGGCGTGGCATAAACGCTGCCGGTCGTCGCGGTC
>JANXSB010000325.1 GCA_025352865.1 Chthoniobacter sp.
TACCTCATCCTGCTCCAGCGCGACGCCGTGGCCGTCGGCATTTTCGATGCGAAGATGCGCGACTACCAGCCGCGCACCGACTCGCTCGCGAAGATCCACCAAATCTGCCAGGTGCTCGCCGCTTTCGTCCCGACCGAGCAAACCGCCATCGCCAACGCGCTGAGCGAAATCGCCCGGCAGGTGAAACGCCGCGGCATCGTCATCCTCATCAGCGACCTCTTCGACGATGAGGAAAAGATCATGCAGGGCATCCAGCACCTGCGCTTCGGCGGGCATGAGGTCATCGTCTTCCACGTCCTCGATCCGTACGAGTTGAAGTTCCCGTTCCAAGGCACCGTCGAGTTCCAGGGCCTGGAGGCGCAGGGCAAAATACTCACCCGCCCCGCCGAGCTGCGGAAAAGCTACCTCGCAGAATTCAACGCCTTCCTCGACCGCACCCGCCTCGCCTGCGAACGCGCCGGCTGCCCCTACGTCCGCATCTCCACGGAACAGCCGTGGGCGGATGTGCTCAGCGCCTTTCTCGCCACGCGGCAGCACCGGTATGGGTGACGGATTTTTTCAACGCAGAGACGCGGAGGCGCGGAGAGCGCAGAGGTAGAAACCATGCACGAGAACGAAATCTCTCACGCCATCATCGGCGCAGCGATCGAGGTGCATCGGGAGGTCGGGCCGGGCATCATCGAGAAACCGTATGAGGAAGCGATGTGTCATGAGTTGCACTTGCGCGGACTTTCATTCGTCCGGCAGACAGCAGTGCCATTTGTTTACAAGGGCGTGCGGCTTTCTGTCGATCTGCGGACGGATTTGATCGTCGAGGGAAAAGTCATCGTCGATCTCAAGGCGAAGGAGCTAGTGACCGCCATTGATAAGCTCAAAGTCCTCACCTACCTGCGCCTCCTCAATCTCCGCCTCGGCCTCGTCATCAACTTCCATGTCGCCGTCCTGAAAGACGGCATCTTCCGCGTCGTCAACAATCTCATCGAACGTCCTCCCTCCGACTCCGATGAGCCGCCAGATTTACACGGCTGACCTCTGCGTCCTCCGCGTCTCTGCGTCTCTGCGTTTTCAAATCAACCCGTGGCCTTCCTCAATCCACTCCTCCTTTTCGGGATCATCGGCATCGCATCGCCGATCATCATCCACCTGCTCGCGAAGAAGCGCATCAAGCGTACCGTTTGGGCGGCGATGAAGTTTCTCAAACTGGTCGTCGAGAAAAACCAAAGGCGGCTCACCCTCGAAGACCTCATCCTGCTCCTGCTGCGCTGCGCGGTGCTGCTTTTCCTCGCGCTGGCGATGGCGCGGCCGTCGTTTAAGCAGGGCGGGTTCGGCGGTTTTGGCGGGAGCAATGAGTCGGCGATCATTGCGCTCGATAACTCGGCGAGCATGTCGCAGAGCGACGGCGTTTCATCGAAATTCGACAAGGCGCAGAAGGCTGCGGAGGAAGCGCTGGACGCACTCCCGAGCGGCTCATCTGTCGCGGTGTGGCTCGTCTCGGACGTGGTGAAAGGCGTGATCCCTGAGCCCACGCACGACTTCGCGCTCGCGCGCAAAGTCATCCGCGAAGCGCAGCGCTCCGACCGCGGCACCGAGATGCCCGCGGCGCTGCGGCAGGCGGTCGAAGTCATCCAGCGGCAGACCACCGTGGTGAAACAAATCTTCCTCATCACCGACGGCCAGGCCGCCGGCTGGAAGCAGCTCGCCGACACCCGCGCGCTGCTCGACTCGGTGAAGAAGGACATCCAGACGCGGCTCGTTTTCGTCGGTGAAAGTGAGCAGCACAATCTCGGCGTGACTGGCCTGCGCATGTCGAGCGCGCTCGCGCCGGTGAACCAGCCGGTGCGCTTCGAGGTGGAGGTCGCGAACTACGGCGTTGAGGAGGCGAAGAATGTGCAGGTCAGCATCGGCGTCGATGCCGAGCCGCCGGGCGACGAGGCGGGCATCGAGTCGATCCCGCCCGGCGAGTCGAAACGCATCTCGCTTTTCGTGCAGTTTCGCGAGCCGGGTTTCCACTCCGTCACCGCGCACATCCCCGCGGATCGCAATCCCGCCGACGACCAGCGCGCCGTCGCCGTGCGCGTCATCGGCGAGATCAACGTGCTGCTCGTCGATGGCGACCCCGGCATCGAGCCGCGCGAGAGCGAGGTCTTTTACCTCCGCAACGCGCTCGTCCCTGTGCCGCCCGAGCAGCGCGAAAAGTATTACATCAAAACGAAGACCGTCAGCCCCACCGACCTCGCCACAGCGAAGCTCAGCGACTACGAAGCCGTCGTTCTCGCCAACGTCCCCGATGTGCCCGATGGCGTGCTCGCGGGTTTGGAAAAATACCTGCGCACTGGCGGCGGGCTGATCGTTTTTCCCGGCGGGAAAACGAGCACGAGTTTTTACAACGAGAAGCTCTTCACCGAGCGCGGCTTTCTCCCCGCGTCCTTCGGCGCGGCGCGCGGCAACGCCGAGCAGCAGGAGCAGTTTTTTCATCTTCAGGCGAAGAGCTACGAGCATCCCATCGTCGCGATTTGGAAAGACCCCGCGGCGGGCTCTCCGGCGACCGCAAACTTCTACCGCGCCTTCGCCCTCGATCCTGCGAAGTCCGACGTGCCGCGCGCCGACATCGGCCCGCCCGCGCTCGTCCTTAGCTACGCCGACGGCCAGCCCGCAGTCATGGAGCGCACCTTCGGATACGGGCGCGTGATCCAGTTCAGCAGCACCGCCGACAGCGCGTGGAACGACCTCTGCATCCGCCCGATTTTCGTCCCGCTCATCCACCGCATCCTCGGCGCGATCGTCACCCGCCAGGACGAGCATCTCAACCTCCGCGTCGGCTCGAAACTCGGCTACGTCATGGACCCCGAACTCGTCGGCAAAGACGTGACCATCACCAAACCCGGCGCAAAAAAAGACGCGACCGCCCTGCGCCGCATCGCGCTCAACGCCGGGCTGCCGCTGCTGCAATTCGACGAGACCGACATGGCCGGCGTGTACGACGCCCGCACCGGCGACGACGCCACGCCCATGCTCCGCTTTGCCACGCAAGCCGATCCCGCCGAATCAAGGCTGGAAGAGCTTTCCCCGGCAGACCTCAAAGTCTTCGACGGCGTGGCCCAGCTCATCCGCTGGTCGCCCGAGCACGGCCTCCGCGCCGTCCTGCAAAAGGAGCGCACCGGCTCGGAGTTCTGGCTGGCGTTCGCGATCCTCGCGCTGGCGCTGGCGATTGCGGATACGTGGTTTGGAAACCGATGGAGCCAGTCGAAATGAAGGCGGGGATTTTTGACGGAATTACGGAATTTTACCAAATGACGGAATTGGGAAGACGGGATTTAGCGGTTAGAAAAGCGGTCTATGAAAATTGAAAACTTGTTTGCCAAACGCATCATTGGGTTTGCCATGAAGGTGCATGGGAAACTTGGGCCGGGTTTTTCGGAGCGAGTGAATCAGAACGCGCTGGTTGTGGAGTGTTCGCGGAATGGCGTGGAAGTTGAGGCGTTCAAGGAAATCAAAGTGTCTTACGAAGGCGTTACCGTTGGCGAATTCATCGCGGACATGATCGTTCGGGACACCGCTACGGGCGATGTGTTGCTGATCGAGAACAAAGCCGTCTCAATGCTCATCCAAGCCCATTCGCGGCAATTGGTGAACTACCTCAACGCCACAGAAATCGAGAACGGCCTGCTCATTAACTTCGGAGCTGACAGCCTCGAATTCCGCACCAAAACCCGCCGTTACCGCGGCCAGCAAACGAACGCCGACCTCACCGCCTAACTCATTCCGTAATTTGGAAAAATTCCGCAATTCCGTCCCCTCCGTTTCCATCCTCCTCGTTTCCGTCCCGTGACCGAATTCCTCCTCCGCATCTTCGGCGTGAAAATGGACAACGCCGCGCACATCTCCGGCGTGCAGGTGGTGCTGCGCAATAGCGGGGCGGTCGGCTGGATCATTCTGCTCGCCGTGCTCCCCGGCGCGAAGTTCTGGAGTCTTATCCCGCCGCGGAAAGGACTCGCCACGCCGCGAGGTAACGGCGGAGGCGCTCTGCGTCGCGGTCGGTGATGGTGGCCAGCCGCCGGATGTCCATCCGGTCTTTGATGGCGCATCGCCGCTCAACCTCATCTTTCAGTCCCTGCGCATCGTCTATGATCTCCTGCCGCTTCTTCTGCGCCTCCTCCGGCCCGTTGCTTTCTTTAGGTTCCGTTAATCGGTGTTGCCTTGATTTCCTCCCGGTCTGTCCGCTCGCCGGCTGTGAAATCCCAGTCGAGTTCCCATAGGCGAATCGTGCGGTCCATGCTTCCGGAAACAACCCACCGGCTGTTGGCGCTTATGAAACTTGAGATCACGGTGTCGGTGTGGCCCTCAAGAACGCACTCACACTTCTGAGACATTAGATCCCATAGTTGCAATGAATGTCCCATTCCGTGGGAAACGACCCAGCGCCCATCAGTGCTCAGCACACCCGCTGTTCCAGCGCGAATGGTCTCAACGCACCGCCCCGTCTCTACATCCCAAACCCGCGATGTACGGTCATTGCTCCACGATACGAGTCGTCGTCCGTCTTCC
>JANXSB010000382.1 GCA_025352865.1 Chthoniobacter sp.
CCAGATCGCCACGGGCTATCTCGCCATCGGCGCGAAGTCGCTCAACGAACAGAACCCGCGGCAGTTTGCGCTCGATGTGGCCGATGAGCAGATCGACGCGATCTCGCAAGGGATGCTCGGCATGACCATCGCGTGCGCGCGCTGCCACGACCACAAATTCGACCCGATCCCGCAGCGCGACTACTACGCAATGGCGGGCATCTTTCTCAGCACCGACACGCGCTACGGCACAGCGGCGGGTTTTCAAAACCGGCACCCCACGCAGCCGATCGAGCTGCCGACGAATGCAACCGTGCCGAAGCTCGCGAAGACGCTCCCGACCGAAGAGCGCACGCGCAAGGAGACGCAGCTCGCGGCGCTGAAAAAGGAGCGCGACGAACTGGTAGCCGAGCGGATGAAAGAGCGGCGCGCGGGCGGGCCGGGAAATCAGAACGCGCAAAACGGGGTCAAGGTGCTGCGGCTGATTTCGCAGGTTGGCGAGCTGGAGGCGGAGCTGAATTCCTATGACACCGCCGGCCAGCCAAAGGCGCTCGCGATGGGCGTGATGGATCGCCCAGCGGGCAGTTCCGCAGAAGGTTTTGGCGGGATGATTCGCGAGGGTATCCGCGGCAAGCTTTACGGCGGCGCTCCCGCTTTCGGCGCGATCACGGACAGCCCGATTTTTGCGCGCGGCGAGCCGGACAAGCCGGGCGAGAAAGTGCCGCGCGGTTTCATCAGCGCGCTGAGCACCGGCGCGACGCCCGCCATTCCCGCGCGCACCAGCGGGCGGCGCGAACTGGCGGACTGGATGACGGCCGCGGAAAATCCGCTCACCACGCGCGTGATGGCAAACCGTGTGTGGCACTGGCTCTTCGGGCGCGGGCTCGTGGAGAGCACGGATAATTTCGGCACGACCGGGCAGAAGCCCGCGAACCCGGCGCTGCTCGACGACCTCGCGCTGCGCCTGCGCGACGGCGGTTGGTCGGTGAAAAAACTCATCCGCGAAATCGTCCTCAGCCGCACCTACCAGCTCGGCTCCGGCTTCGATGAAATGGCCTTCGCCGCCGATCCCGAGAACACGCTCAACTGGCGCATGAGCCCGCGCCGCCTCGATGCGGAGTGCATCCGCGACGCCATCCTCGCGACCAGCCAGCAGCTCCAGCTCCAGCCGCCCATCGCCTCGCCCATCGCGCTCGCAGGCGACGGCCCGGCGAGCCGCCCGCGCGGCGGTGGCGTCGAGTCGCTGGTCAACGCCGCGACGAATGTGCGCTCCGTTTATCTACCCATCGTGCGCGACCTGCTGCCGGATTCGCTCGCCGCCTTCGATTTTCCCGAGCCCTCGCTCGTCACCGGCGCGCGTGAGACGACGAACGTCCCGTCGCAAGCGCTGTATCTGCTGAACAGCCCCTTCGTCGCCATACAGGCGCAGCGGCTCGGCGAGCGTGTGGTCGGCTCGTATCCCGCCGGGCCGAATGGCGGCGCGTCGGCGAACCTCGATGAGCGCATCACCTACGCGTACTGGCTCGTCTTTGGCCGCCCGCCGGATGTGACGGAGAAAAAAGCGGCGATGAATTTTTTCAGCAAATTCCCCGCCGCGTGGAGCAAGGGCGACAACAGCACGCTCGGGCTGCGCAATGCCGAAGCGGCGACCGCCGCGTGGACGAGCTTCTGCCGCTCGCTCTTCGCCAGCGCGGAGTTTCGGTATCTCAATTGACGGGGGATCGCGTCGAAAAAACGCCGTCATTCTGAGTGGAGTTCCGGGAGGCTTTGCGACCGGAACGGAGCGAAGAATGACGGCGTGTTTTTCATAGCTCCGCACCACGGTGCCGCCGACCTATTTCCGCGTCGTCCGGGTTGCGATTTTGTCGCGGCCTTGCTCGAGGATTTTCCGCTCCGCGCGGGTGAGGCTGTGCATGCCGTGGGTCGAGATTTTTTCCAAAATCGGATCGATCTCGGCGCTGATGAACTGGTCGGGACTCATGCGTTCCAGCCGCGCGGCGCGCTGGCGCTTGGCGAAGATGTAGCGCTGGATGGCGAGCGGATTGCCAAAGCCGAGCTGCTTCACATAGACCCACGCGAAGAAGCCCGCGGCGATCATCCCGGCGGGGCCGATGACGGACATTTTGAGCGTCACCCAGAAGACCGCGCTCATCGCGAGGAGGGCGATGGCGAGATACTTTGCGCGTAGGCGCAGCGGCAGGACGAAAAAGAGATGTACGGTGACTTCGAGTTCAGGGAGGATGGTGGTGAAGGCCACGAAGACCGCCGTCGCGCCTGCGCTCACGCCGACGAGCGGAACCGTCGGCATGGCCAGCCAGTGCGCGATGCCGCCGAGCAGATTGCCGCCGAGGTAGATCGCGAGGAAGTGCCGCCGCCCGACGATCGGCTCGACTTCGCGCCCGGCGAAAAAGAGCAGCACCATGTTCGCGAGCAGGTGCAGCGGGTTGCTGTCGTGGAGCAGCGCGAAGGTGAAAAATTTCCAATACTGCCCGGTGTGGATGCTGTGACCGTCGAGCGCCAGCCAGTGACGAAAGAGGCCGTCGCCGCCGAGGCAAAACTCGGCGATCATCTGCGCCGCAAACGCCACGCCGCTCAGCGCGATGAGCAGCGCCGTGACCGAAGGACGCCCCACCGACCAGCGCCGGATGAACGGCTGAAGTTGTCGGCGTGAGGGGCGCATACGGGCCGGAAATTAGGCCACGGGTTTCGGGTTGTAAAATTGGAAAACGCGGGCGCGGAAAACCGCGCGCATTTTCCAAAAAAACCCGGCGCTATTTCAGCGCGTGGGCCTCGGGTTTCACGCCTTTGATGAAGCCGCCGAAACCGTACATGGTCGGCTGAAACTCGCCGACCAAGGCCACATCAGCCTTCGCGGGCACTTCGAGCCCGGTGGCCCAGTAGGCGCCGTTGACGATCAGGCGGCGCAGTCCTTCGTTTGGCAGGTCGCTCGCCGCGCCCATCGTGGTGCAGAGTACTTTGCTCACCTTGCCGGATTCGCCTTTGTATTCGCGGCTCCAGACGACCGGCATCATCGGGTCGTTCACGCCCTGCTCTTCCTTGTCGGTGGCGCGTTTCTTTTTGTAATCCGCCGGCTCGGTGTCGGGCGTCATGCCCTTGAGCACCTGGCCGCGGACGAGGATTTTCGCATCGGCGGCCGGGTAGGCTTCATAGACATCGGTCGTGCCGAAAATGTCGCCCACCCCGCGGAGCAGCGGGTCGCTTTTCGCGGACGCCTCGACGATCCCTTTGGTCGCTTCCTTTTTGTGCGAGCCCCAGTGGTTCACCCACTGCTCGCCGAGCACCTGCTTGCCGAAATCGTTAAACCATTTGTAGGTGCCTTGCACGCCATTGAAGGCGTGCGTGCTCGTACGCAGGCCGATGAACGGTTTGCCCGCCGCGAGGTAATCCGCGAAGTGCTTCATCTGCTCGTCAGGCCAGTGGCGGTAGCGGAGCGAGGTGATGCACAGGTCCGCGGAATCCAGCGCCTCGACGCCGGGCTCGTTGTCCGCGGTGCCGGGGTCGATCTCGCCGGTCTGTTTGTTGATGGAAAAAATGACCGTGCATTTGAAGCCGTGCCTCTGGCTGAGGATTTTCGCGAGCTGCGGCAGCGCCTCCTCGCTGCGGTATTCCTCGTCGCCCGCGAGGAAGACGATGTGCTTGCCTTTGCCCGGCCCGGCTTTGCCTTCGTAGGTCACGCCATCGGCGGCACGGGCGGGCGGGGTGAAAGTGAATGCGGCGGCGAGGGCGAGGGCAGGGAGGAGTTTCATGGCGCTGAGGAATGACTGAATTTTTCCCGCGGCGGAAGCGAAAAGCTTGCGCCGCTCACGCCGCCGCCGCTTCCGCCGCTACGCTCGCGCGGTGTGCGAGCTTTGCGCGACCCGCATCGAACGCGCCAGCTTGCGCCGCCCGCCGGTGGTGCGCGCCCTTTCCACAAAGACGGCGGCGACGGACAGCGCGGCGAGCACGTCGAGCGTGACGGAGCCGTTTCTCGCGATGAATTGCGCGGCACCGTCGAAAAATTCCCCGCTCGCGATGAAACGCGCGGCAGCGTTGGCGAGGAGGCCCACCCACGCCACCATGCACAGCGCGAGCGGCAGGCGGAATGCCGGGCGCACGCGATACCAGCGGGTGTCCGGCGACTTGGTGACAATGATCCGTTCAGACGTTTGCTCTGTGGTTTTCATGCCCGGTATCAAAGCACACGCCCGCAAAAACCGTGCGTTACGTGTCGGTGAACATTGTGACGATCACGCAACGGGGGAAACGCCCGAATCGCCGCCTACGCGTGATATTCCTGCAGCGTCTTCACGCTCAGTCCGTGCTCGCGCAGGGCGCGGATGCCTTCGAGGCTGGCCGTAGCGGCGCGCAGCGTGGTGATGATCGGGATGCGGTTCGCCGTGGCGGTGCTGCGGATTTTGACCTCGTCCTCGCGGGCCACTTTGCCGCTCGGCGTGTTGATGATCATCGCGAGCTCGCCGTTCTTGATCATGTCGAGCGCGTTGGGCCGGCCTTCGTTCAGCTTGAAAAGTTTTTGCACCGGGATGCCCGCGTCCTTGAGCGCCGCGGCGGTGCCGCTGGTCGCGAAGAGCGTGAAGCCGAGATCGGTGAAGCCGCGTGCGAGTTCGGTGATCTTCGATTTCTGCCGGTCGGCGACGCTGATGAAAACATTGCCGCCCGTCGGCAGCGCGGGCTGCGCGGCCATCTGCGCTTTGGCAAAGGCGAGCCCAAGGTTCCGGTCGATGCCCATGACTTCGCCGGTCGATTTCATTTCGGGGCCGAGCACGATGTCGGTGCCGGGGAATTTCGTGAACGGAAACACGGCCTCCTTCACGCAGTAGTGCGCGGGCACGACTTCCTTCGTGAAGCCGAGGTCCTTGAGCTTCGCGCCGGCCATGATTTTCGCGGCGAGCTTCGGCAGCGGGACGCCGATGGCCTTGCTCACGAATGGCGCGGT
>JANXSB010000416.1 GCA_025352865.1 Chthoniobacter sp.
CTCGCTGGGGAAGCTGGACTGCTGCATGATTGGGAGGAGGTGCGCGGCTTGCGCGCGCCCGCTGGGAGCGCAGTCGGTCAACTGGAAATGGTGATGGAGCGGCCACGCGCCTGATTGCGGAAGATTTTCTGGCACAACTACGCTGTGCGCAGCGCATCGGGCTACAGCGGCGGTGTCGCTGCAGGTGGCTCAACGACGACTCGCCTTCTTGTTACACGAGTTGCTTCACGATGACCGCCGGATTGCCCGCGACGACGACGTTGGGCGGGACGCTTTTCGAGACGACGGCGCCGGCGGCGACGACGGAGTTTTCGCCGATGGTGACGCCTTTGAGGATGACGGCGTTCATGCCGATCCAGACGTTGTCCTCAATGATGACGGGGGAGGTTTTCAAGACGGGGCGGGGGGGACGGTCTTTGTAGAAGGGGGCGAGGGCGAAGGTGTCGATGCGGCGTTGGGCGGCGTCGAGGGGATGGAAGTCGCTGTCGGCGATGCCGACGTTCCAGGAGACGAGGACGTGTTTGCCAATCTCGATGCGTTCGTCGGCCATGATGAGGGCGCCGTTGAGGAGGGTGAAGTCGCCGATTTTGCAGGTGCCGTTTTCGCCGAGGGCGAAGGAGACGCCGGCGTAAAGGGAGACGTGCTGGCCGAGTTCGATGGCGGGCTGGCGTTTACTGCGCATGAAGCGGAAAATCTGGGCGGTCTCGGCGTAGAGACCTTCGCCCCAGGTGACGTTTTCGGGGATGGGATGCTGCCACCAGTCTTGTTCGACGCGGCGGTCGGCGGTGATGTTACTCATGGGTTCCTTTCAACCATGAATGGGGCGCAGCGGAAAGGACGGTGCGAAGAAAATCTGAAAAAGTGCTTGCGGGTATGGCAGGCATGCCATACTCTTCGTGCCATGAAGATGACCATGCACATTGACGAAGAGACTCTCTCCGAGGTGATGAGAATCACCGGGGTGGCGAGCAAGACCGGTGCGGTCGAGTTTGCGCTCAAGGAGATGGTGAGAAAATTCAGATTCAAGGAGATTGCGAAGAGGGGGCTCGGCCTCACCAAGGAAGAACTCAAGAACGTATGGGAAGATCCGTTTCCGGAGGAAACTGCGCGAATCGCTGAAAAAGCACCGGTGCGTTATGGCCGCAAACGTTCTGGTCGATAGCAGTTTCTTCATCGATCGGCTGCGGGCGGCTGGAGATCCTTTCGAGGAATTCGCCGCCCGCGCCGACGCTGACGATTTTCTGACCTGCGGCGTGGTCATCGCGGAGGTCTTGCGTGGTGTGAAAATCAAGAAGGCACATCAGCGGCTGGCTTCGCTCTTTGGCTGCATGATCTACGTGCCGACGCTGAACCATGTGTGGGAGCGGGTGGCGAAGCTGGCGTGGGAACTGGATCGGACGGGACGCATCATGCAGATCACGGATTTGATTATCGCGGCTTGTGCTTTGGAGGCGGATGCGGCGGTGCTGACGCTCGATTCCGATTTCGCGCAGGTGCCGGGATTGCGCGTGATCTCGCGGCTGGTTTAGCCGCCGAGATTGGCGGAGCGGTAGAGCGCGGCGTAGGCGCCGCCGCGGGCGACGAGTTCGGGGCCGTTGCCGACTTCGACGATGCCGCCTTCGCCGAGGACGACGATTTTTTCCATGTCGTGGATGGTGGCGATGCGGTGGGTGATGATGAGGGTGGTGCGGCCGCGCATGAGTTCTTCCATCGTGACCATGATCGCGGCCTCGGTGGTGGGGTCGAGGGCGCTGGTGGGCTCGTCGAGGAGGAGGATCGGCGCGTTTTTTAGAAAGGCGCGGGCGATGCCGATGCGCTGGCGCTGGCCGACGCTGAGGTGGCCGCCGCGCTCGCCGACCTGGGATTTGTAGCCGTCGGTCATGGCGGTGATGAAGTCGTGGGCCTGGGCGCGTTTGGCGGCCTCGATGATCTCGGCTTCGGTGGCGTCGGGGCGGCCGTAGGCGATGTTTTCGCGGATGGTGGTGGAGAAGAGGAGCGTGTCCTGGAGGACGATGCTGATTTGGTTGCGGAGGGATTTTTTGGTGAGGTCGCGGAGGTCGTGGCCGTCGAGGAGGACGCGGCCGGCGGTGGGGTCGTAGAAACGGGGCACGAGGGAAAGGAGCGTGCTTTTTCCTGCGCCGGTGCCGCCGACGAAGGCGATGGTCTGGCCGGGTGCGATGCGGAGATTCACGCCGCTTAAAATCGTGCGCTCGGGCGTGTAACCGAAGGAGACGTTTTCATAAACGATCTCGCCGCGCGTGGTCGCGAGCGTCTTTCCGGCGGGCGATTCTTTGACCTCGTCCTCCTTGTCGAGCACCTCGAAGCAGCGCTGCGCACCGGCGGCGGCACCTTCGAGCGCCCAAGCGACCTGGGTGAGCGCTTCGAGCGGCGCGTAGAGCATGAGAAGGAGCGTGGAAAGATACCAGAGCTGGCCGAGCTTGAGCGTGCCCGCGAGGACGTGCGTGGAGCCGACGTAATACATCGCCGCCGTGCTCAGCGCGATGAGCGTGCCGATGATGAGCGAGCTTTTCATCGAGATGAAATTCAGCCGGAGATTGGCCTCCAGACTTTCGCGGGCGCTGGTGCGGAATTGCGCGATTTCAAAATCCTCGCGGCCAAATGCCTGGACCATCTTGATCGAACTGAGACCTTCCTGCGCGACGGTGAGCACGGCGCTTTCGCGTTCGGCGATGGTGGTGGATTCGGTGCGGATGCGGCGGGCGTAAATGAACATCGCGCCGACCATGAAGGGGATCACGGCGAGGGAGAGGAGCGTGAGTTTTGAGTCGAACTGCCACATCAACGCAAAGGTGCTGACGATGGAAAACGAGGACTGAAAAATGAAGATGGCTTTGCTGTAAAAGGATTGGATCGACTGCGAGTCGTAGGCCACGCGGAAGCTGGAGTCGGCGCTGCGACGCTGGTCGTGATATTTCAGCGGGAGCGAGTGGAGGTAGGCGTAGATTTCCGTGCGGAGGCGGAGCAGCGATTGCAGGCCGACGCGGAGAAAGATCATGCCGGTGAAAAGGCCGAGCAGCCCGGAGAGCAGGTGCAGTGCGACCATGAGCGCGCACATGAGCAGGACGATCGAGGGTAGGCTCCAGGCGGAGAGATCGTAGCCGAGGGCGGCGAGGTGGTGGTCGTTTGGCGGAGCTTTGAGGACGTGATCGACGATGAAGGCGAACGGCCACGGGCGGAGCAGACCGAGGGCGATGGAAATGAGAGTCAGCGCGACCGCGAGGATGGTGGGCGCGAGAAAGGGCCGGTAGTAGCCGAGCGCGCGGCGGTAGATGGACACGCGGGGATGAGAAACCGGGAGGGCGCGGGATGGCAACGCTTCTTGAACCGTGTGACGCAGGAAATCGTTGGCGGTTTTCATCACGCGCCGCGTAGGGTTGCCGACTCATGAACAACGACCGCTCTCCAAGGAAACGCCCGTCCGGCTGGGCGGGTTGGGGCTTTACCACCGGTTGGCTGGTCTTCGTCTCGGCGGTGATCTTCTGCGCGGATCGCCGTCTGCTGTCGCCGGTTTTCCGTTTCATCTCGGCGCATCCGGGGAGCGACAAGGTCGGGCATTTCGTGCTCATCGGCGGCATGGCGTTTTTGCTGAATCTCTCGCTCGATGTGCGCGAGGTGCGCTGGCTCGGCGTCGGCTGGCTGCTTGGCAGCGTGCTCGTGGGCGTGGTTTTCACGCTCGAGGAAATTTCCCAAATCTGGATTCCCACGCGCACTTTCGATCTGCTCGATCTGGCCGGTGACTACACGGGCATCCTTTTCTTCGGGTGGCTCGCGAAGACCGTGGTGCGGCGGGGCGCGCAACTTTGAATTTGTCCGCCGCACGCACGGCTGATAGCTAGAGCCCACTTTTTTCAAAAACACCCCATGAGTAACAACACCAAGTCCCAACTGGTCGAAAACCGCATCTTCAAACCGTCGAAGGATTTTTCCAAACGCGCCCGCGTGAAGAGCATGGCGCAGTACCGCGCGATGTGGGAGGAGTCGGTGAAAAAGCCGGAAAAATTCTGGGCGCGGGAAGCCGCTGAGCTGCTTTGGAACAAGAAGTGGACGAAGGTGCTCGATTGGAAAATGCCGTTCGCGAAATGGTTCGTCGGCGGAAAACTGAATGTCTCGGAGAACTGTCTCGACCGGCATCTCGGCAC
>JANXSB010000456.1 GCA_025352865.1 Chthoniobacter sp.
CGTGACGCCGGGGATCATCCCGTTCGAGGCGAGTTCGCGGAAGGTGATACGGGAAAGCTGAAAGCGGCGGATGAAGGCGCGCTTGCGACCTGTGACCGCGCAGCGCCGGCTGAGGCGGGCGGCGCAGGCATTGCGCGGGAGGGCGGAAAGGCCGACGTAGTCGCCCTTCTTCTTGAGTTCCGCGCGGATAGCAGCGTACTTCGCGACGGTCGCGGATTTGCGTTTTTCTCGTTCGAGCCAGCAGGTTTTAGCCATAAGTTTTAGGGCGCGGAAAGTAACGGGGCCGGGAGGCTTTGCAAACAGTTTTTTCGGCCCCTTTCACCGCTGGACGCGCCCCCCGCCGGCCCCGGCGGCGAGGGCTTCCACTTCGCCGAGGGTGAGCCGGGCGTAGTCGCCGGGGATGGTGTGCTTGAGCGTGCTCGCGGCCACGGCAAACTCGATGGCCGGTGCCGGCGCATCCCCGCGTATGAGCGAGAAAATGAGCGCGCCGGTGAAGCTGTCGCCCGCGCCGACGCGGTCGATGACGGCGATCTCGTGGCGGCGGGAGAAGTGCGCCGCGCCGTCGGCGAAAAGCATCGCGCCCCAGCCGGTGGAGCACGCGAGCGCGCCGGTGCGCTGGGTCAGGGCCACGGTTTTGAATGCGAAACGGTCGCGCAGCTTTACCGCGGCGTCGGCGGGGTCGGCGCTGCAATCGAGGCCGAAAACGGTGCGCGCCTCCTCGGCGCTGGTCACGCAGAGATCGACGTGCTGCATGAGCGGCGCGAGTGCAGCCCCGGCCTGCTCGCGGGTCCAGAGTTTGGCGCGGTAGTTGAGGTCGAAGCTCACGGTCAGGCCGAGTCGGCGGGCGGCGGCGCACGCTTCGGCAGTGATGTCGGCGGCGGCGGGGGAAAGCGCGGGCGTGATTCCCGAAAAATGGAACCACCGCGCACCGGCGAAAATATTCTCCCAGTCGAACTCCCCGACCCGTGCCTCGGCGATGGCGCTGTGCGCGCGGTCGTAGATGACCCGTCCCGCGCGCTGGCTCGCGCCTTGTTCGAGATAATAGACACCGATCCTTTCCCCGCCGCGCACGATGTGCGCCGTGCCCACGCCGAGCCCGCGCAGTTCATTGATCGCGCGCTGCGCCACGTCATTCGCCGGCAGCCGCGTCACAAACTCCGCACTGCCGCCGAGCTGCGCAATGAGCACCGCCACATTCGCCTCGGCCCCGCCAAAATTGATTTCAAAATGCGCGGCCTGCGCGAGCCGCAGGGCTCCAGGCGGCGTGAGGCGGAGCATCAGCTCGCCGAAAGTGACGACATCGGACATGGGTGCGCGAGGATGCGGAAGGACGCGAATCTTGAAAAGGCGGAAACGGCGAACACGCCGCGGCGGTGAAAGCCGGGGACCGCTCGCGCGCAGCCGCTCAGGGCTGTTGTGACGCGGACGCGGCCGGCGGCGCCAGACTGAGCGGTGCGGTTGCGGATGGCGCGGGCTGAGGTGCGGGCTCTTCCTTTTTCACCTCGGCGCGTTTCATCCAGCCGATCTCGTAAAAGGAGTCGGCGAACATCGCGCATTTGTCGGGGCCGAAAGTCCAGTCGGCGCGACCGAGCCATTTCTTCGCCTCGTCGGCGTTTTCGTGGGCGAATTCCCAGCCGGCATTCGCGTAGTAATAGGATGGGGTGTCGCCGGGAAAAGGAATCTGGTCGATCGCACGCCGGGCGTCGTCGTAGTTTTTTTCGAGCAGCAGCGTGAGGAAGATGCGGAAGCGCACCAGCTCGTCCTTCGGGTTGTCGCGCAGGAATTTCTCGAACATCCTCCGCGACTCCGCGTACTTGCCCTGGACGAGCGGAATTTCGGCGAGGTTGATGCGCGCGGCATAGAATTTCGGGTCGAGCTTGAGCGCCTCTTCGCAAAGCCGCGCGCCTTCCTCAAAATTCCGCAGCTCGATCTGGATCGCGCCGCGCGTGTTCAGCGTCATCGGAGTGGGCGGGAGGATTTTGTCCGCCTTTTCGAGGGCGGCGAGCGTGCGCTCCCAGTCGCGCGTGCGAAAGGCGCGGAAGACTTCGTTCACGGCCTGGACGTAGGCGGGCGGATACGTTTTTCCACGAGTCGTGGACGGCGGCGCGGGCGTGGACGGGACGAAGCGCAGACCCGGTTTGTCCGGGGTGAAGGACTTCAGCGAATCTTCTGCGGCCAGGTGCGGCAGCGCGCTGGCGGCGAATAGGACGGTGAGGGCGAGGCGGTGAGGCGTCATGGTTTTTGGAAAAAGCAGGCGTCATCTATCGCGCATTCTTGCGCAAAACCCAGCCGGAAATCCGCCGGTCACGCGGAGAGCGGGGCGCGGCAGCACCCGACGGGCTGCACGCCGCGGCAGCCGCCGACCGCGAGCCAGGCACCGAGCACGGGTGCGAGGAGATAGATCCAAACCGCGCCTAGATTTCCCGAGACGAGCGCCGGAGCGAGGGAGCGCGCGGGGTTCATGGACGCGCCGCAAATCGGGCCGGCAAACATCGCCTCCAGCATGATCACCGCGCCGATGGCCACGCCCGCGGTGAGTCCTTTTTCTTTTGCGCCGGTGGAGACATTCAGGATCACGAACATGAGCAGAAACGTGAGGACCGTTTCCAAAATGAACGACTGCGCCGCCGAACCCGCGGGCAGCGTGGCACCGAGCGTGGCGTGCGTGGGAAAGAGCGCGCGGAGCAGTCCGCTCGCGAGCAGCGCGCCGCCGAGTTGGCTGCCGATGTAGGGCAAAACGCGCGCGCTTTCAAAACGGCGAGCGCGCCAGAAGGCGAACGTCACCGCGGGGTTGAGATGCGCGCCGGAGATGTCGCCGAGGGTGTAGATCATCGCCAGCACGATGAGGCCGAAGGTCATCGCCACACCGACGTGCGTGATCGCGCCGTGGCTCACGTCATTGATGATGATCGCCCCGGTGCCCGCGAAAACGAGCGCCGCCGTGCCGAGGAATTCTGCGAAACACGCGCGCTTCATCGGGCCGCCTCCGGCTCGCATTTCTCCGCGCACCATGCTTCGACTTTCGCCCGGATTACGTCCCGGATTTTCCGCACCTCCGCGAGCTTCTCCTCGCGCGTGCCCGTGAGCGTGGACGGATCGGGAAAGCCCCAGTGCAGCCGGAGGCCGCTGCCGGGAAAGACCGGGCAACGCTCCGCGCTCGTCTCATCGCAGACCGTGATGAGGTAGCCGAAAGTCTCGCCGCGTTTGAAAACGTCCCACACCGCCTGCGGCACCTGCCGCGAGATGTCGATGCCCTCCTCCGCCATCGCCTCGACCACGAGCGGGTTCAGCGTCCCCGGCTCGATCCCCGCGCTGCTCGCGCGGAAAAATTCCGGGCAGGTGTGGTTCAGCCACGCCTCGGCCATTTGCGACCGCGCGCTGTTGTGGATGCAGACGAAGATCACTTTGGTTTTCATCGGGAAAAAGTCCGCGCACTTTGCACGCGGGCCGCGTCCGTCGCAAGCGCGCGCCCACCCGTCACCGAAACGTCACACGCGGAAAGACTCGCCCTTTTCCCCGCCGCCCGCGCAGCATCCGCGCATGGACACCGCCGCCCGCACCTTCCTCTTCGACCTCCTCAACACCCCCAGCCCCACCGGCTTCGAGCTGCCCGGCCAGCGCAAATGGGCCGCCTACGCGCGCCGTTTCGCCGACCGCGTGGAAAACGACGCCTACGGCACCGCTTGGGCCACCCTCGACGGCTCCGCCAAAAAACCGCGCCGCGTCATGCTCGAAGCCCACGCCGACGAGATCGGCTTCATCATCAAATACATCACCAAGGAAGGCTGGCTCCGCATCGACCGCATCGGCGGCAGCGACACCGCGACCGCGCGCGGGCGGCGGATTGATTTGCTCGGCGAAAAAGGCACCGTCGCCGGCATCATCGGCAACACCGCCATCCACCTCCGCAAAGACTCCCTCGGCGACGAGAAAGCGCCGAAGATCCACGAGCTCTACGTCGATGTCGGCGCGGGCAGCGCCAAGGAAGTCGCCGCCCTCGGCCTCCGCGTCGGCCATCCTGCCGTCTATCACGACGCCGCCGAACCGTTCGGCAAAAACCGCATCGTCGGTCGCGCGCTCGATAACCGCCTCGGCGGCTTCATCATCGCCGAAGTCCTCGCCCGCCTCAGCCGCGCCAAAACGAAACCGCGCGCCACCCTCATCGCCGTCAACGCCGTCATGGAGGAAATCGGCGGCCACGGCGCAAAGATGGCCGCGCACCGCCTCCGGCCCGATGTCTGCGTCGTCCTCGATGTCACCCACGCCACCGAGACCCCCGGCATCGACGCCGCCCAGCACGGCGAAGTCAAACTCGGCGGCGGCCCCAGCGTCACCCACGGCACCTGCAACCATCCCGCCGTCATCGCCCGCCTCCTCGACTGCGCCCGCACCGCGCAGATCGCGATCCAGCACGAGAGCAGCTCCCGCTACAGCGGCACCGACACCGACGTCATCTTCGACTCCCGCGACGGCATCCCCAGCGCCCTCGTCTCGCTCCCCCTCCGCTACATGCACAGCGTCGTCGAGATGGCCGACCTCGCCGACGTGGAGAAAGCGATCGCCCTCCTCGCGGCCTTCGTCCTCTCGCTCGGCGAAGACGACGACTTCGGCGTGAAGCTATAAAAAAAGCGGGCGCAATAACCCACCAACTAGGCTCCCACAGCCACGAAGCACAGCTCCCCCGCGAGGATGTGTGACGAAGCCCTCAACTTCGTGACGAGGGTAAAGCCAGAAACGCGGCTGGAAGATCCACCGCATCTGGTCCACCGATTGGTTCCGCCAAAACCAAGCCGCCAGAAAACGCCTGATGGATGTGCTCAACACACTGATCCGCGAATGAAGCTGGGCTCCGCACGCTGAAGTCTGCCAATCGCAGGCGAAACGCCGACCTATGGCCCTGCTGCCTTGGCTGAGCCCTCGATGAAGATTTGCTTCGCGCGCCGCCGCGCGTGCCAGCCGCCAGGGAGATTCACTTTGGCGCGGCGTCCGGCGAGCAGGCCGCGGACGGCTTCCACTTCGGCGAAACCGATTTCCGCGACACGCTGCGCCCGAAGCCACGCGTAAATGATGCGCCGCTGGAGCGCGAGGGGTTGGGTGCGGAGGGCTGATGTTTGCAGGGTTTCCGGGAGATCGCGCAGCTCGGGGCGGGCGGCGAGGAAGTCATCCTCGTCGCGCAGGATTTCCGCTGCGCGCCAAACCGCGCGGCGGATGTCGCGGCCCAGCGCGCGCTCGATGGCGGGGATGATTTCGTGGCGCAGGCGGTTGCGCGTGTGGCGCGGGTCGGTGTTCGAGGCGTCTTCGCGAAAGGCGATCTTGTGCGCGGCGATGAGGGCGTCGATTTCCTCGCGCCACATGCCGAGCAGCGGGCGGACGATTTGCAAAGTCACGCCGCCGACCATGCGTGTGGCGAGCGGGCGCATCGCGGCGAGGCCGGCGGCTGCGGAACCGCGGAAGAGATTGAAGAGGAACGTCTCGGCCTGGTCGTCCGCGTGATGCGCGAGGAAAAGTCGCGGGCATTTTTCCAAACGCGCAACGCGAGCGAAGAAGGCGTAGCGCGCTTCGCGTGCGGCGGTTTCGAGCGACTGCTTTTTGCGTTTCGCCAGCGCGACCACATTCACACGCGCGCTCGCGATCCTGAGTCCGAGCTGTTTCGCGAGCGACGCAACGAAGCGCGCATCCTCGCGGCTCTCCGCGCGCATGCCGTGGTCGAGATGGCAGACGATCAGGTTTTTGAAACCCGCGCCGAACAGCAGATGCAGCAGCGCCACGGAATCGCGCCCGCCCGAGACGCCGATCAGGCAGCGCTCATCCGGCGGGAAAACGAAGTCCATTTCAGCCGATGCGGTCTGTGCCGAAGCGGTCGTGCAGGATCGGCGGCAGGAGCACGGTGCCGTCGGCCTGCTGGTAGGTTTCGAGCAGCGCGACGAAGAGCCGGGGGAGCGCGGTGCCGGAGCCGTTGAGCGTGTGGCAGAAGGTGTTTTTGCCGTCGGCGGCCTTGTAGCGCAGGGCCATGCGGCGGGCCTGGAAATCGCCGAAATTCGAGCAGCTCGAAACTTCGAGATAGGCATTCTGGCCGGGGGCCCAGACTTCGATGTCGTAGGTTTTCGTGGAGCCGAAGCCGACATCGCCGGTGCAAAGCTCGATGACGCGGTAATGCAGGCCGAGGAGTTGTAGCACCTTTTCCGCATCGGCGGTGAGCGCGTCGAGTTCGGCGAAGGCGCTTTCCGGCGTGGTGATTTTCACCAGCTCCACTTTGTCGAACTGGTGCATGCGGATGAGCCCGCGCGTGCCGAGCCCGGCGCTCCCGGCTTCGCGGCGGAAGCACGGCGTGTAGGCCACGTAGCGCACGGGCAGTTGCTCGGGCTTGAGGATTTCCTCGCGGTGCAAATTGGTGACGGGCACCTCGGCGGTCGGGGCGAGGTAGAGTTCGTCGTCCGCGCAGCGGTAGAGCTGGTCGGCGAATTTCGGGAGCTGCGTGGTGCCGACCAGCGCCTCGGGCCGCACGACGAAGGGCGTGCTGACCTCGGTGTAGCCATGCTCGCGGCTGTGCAGATCGAGCAGGAAATTCAGCAGCGTCCGTTCCAGCCGCGCGCCCGCGCCGGTGAAGACGGCGAACGCGCTCCCGCTGATTTTCACCGCGCGCTCGAAGTCGAGCAGGCCGAGCTTTTCCCCCAGCTCGGTGTGCGATTTCGGCGGGAAAGCGAACGCGGGTTTCTCACCCCACACGCGCACTTCGGGGTTCGCGCTCGCGTCTTCGCCGAGCGGCGCGGCGGCGTGCGGGAGATTCGGGATTTGGAGCAAAAGATCGCGCTGCTCCTGCTCGCCCGCGGCGGCGCGTTCGTTGAGTTGCGCGATTTCGTCGCCGATGCCGCGCACCTGCGCCTCGATCTCCGCCGTGTCCTCGCCGCGCGCTTTTTTCCCGCCGATTTCCTTGCTGATGCGCTTGCGCTCGCCCTGGAGCTGCTGGAGCCGCGTCTCCGCCGCGCGCCGCTCCGCGTCGATCGCCAGCACGGCGTCGATTTTCGTGTGCGCATCGCCGCCGCGCGTGGCCAGGCGGGCGCGGACAAAATCGGGATTTTCGCGAATGAGGCGGATGTCGAGCATGCGCGGGAAACTATGGAGCGGGCTTGTGGAAGGCAATGCCCGAGCCGGTCGCGGGTTTCCGCGCTTGAGCCCGCGCGGCTCGCGGACGTATGCTCGCGGGCGTTGCAAACGTCCCCCCTTCCCAACGCCACCATCGCCGAGTTTTACCGCTTCGCTTTGCTCCTCACCGGCAGCATCAAGGCGGCGGAGCAGGTCATGGCCGAGACGCTCGCCGAGGTCGCCATGCAGGTCGCGCAGGTCCGCAGTGAGACGGGCCGGCAGGCGTGGTTCGTCCAGCACATACGCGAGCGCTGCCTGAAAAACAATGAGTCCGCACCGCCCGCCGCGCCGCGCCTGGACCGCACCGGCACCGCGCTGGGCGAAAAGCCGCGCGTGCTCAAGATCGAGGCCTTTCTCCTCGCGCAGCGCTTTCACACCCTGCCCGAGCCGGAGCGCAGCGCGCTGGCGCTTTTCTACCTCGATTTTTTCACTATCGCGGAGCTGGCAGAGCTTTTGAAAATGAATGTCGAGACGCTCGCGGAGACGCTCGCCGCCGCGCGCGAGCTCCTCGAACAATCCCTCCACTCCGCAACACTCGACGACTCCGCGACCCGATGAAAACAAGCGAAGCCGAACTGCTGATGCACTGCCACCGCGCCGGGCGCGTGCCGGAAGGCCGCGTGCAAAAGGCCGTCCGCACGGCCGAGGGCGATGCGGCGCTGGGGAAAACGCTGCGCGACCAGATGGAGTTCGATGCGCAGATCGTCGAGGCCATCCACTCCGTGGTCCCGCCGGAGGATCTGCGCGAAAAACTCGGTGCGCTGAACGAGGCCGCAGGTGCGGGGAAGCGCGGACTGCGCTCGCACCTCTCCAGCCCCGCGATGCTCGCCGCGCTCGCAGGCGTGCTGCTGTTCGTCGGCGTCATCGTTTTTTTTGTCATGCAAAGCATGGCGGACTTCACCGGGCGCGAAGCCGTGCAGC
>JANXSB010000460.1 GCA_025352865.1 Chthoniobacter sp.
GAAAGGTCTCGCGACAGGTGGTTGGCTTTGTCGCCTGAAGGTCGGCCAGCGCCGATGCAAATTCTTCCCACTGCCACGGCTCGCGTGAGAAGGCATCCTTCATCCGAAGTGTGAAAAAGGGTTTAAGCAGCTTCCAGTCCCGCGTGTGCTGATTTCTGTGCCCCGGTTTCTAGCGGCCCGGCTTCACTTTGTCTGCAAAGAATCGACGCTCGCCGGCTCCGCGCGCCCGACCACGTACGGCGCGCAACTTTCCGCCAGCCGCGCCGGCAGCACCGCCGTGAGCCGCACCGCATCGTCCTCGTAGTCCGTACTCAGGATGCGCCCGAGCCGGTGGATGTTCGCGAGCAGCGCGCCCTCGCTCTGTGGCACCCGCAGCTCGCACTGCAGCGCGCCGCCGTCCGCCATCTCCGCCATGCGCGCGATGAGTTCCTCGATCCCTTCGCCCGTTTTCACCGAGATGAAAACCGCGTCGGGAAAATGCCGCCGGTGCACCGTGAGCGTCGAGTCGTCCGGTACTTTGTCGATTTTGTTGAAAACGATCAGCGTCCGCTTTTCATCCGCGCCCAGTTCGGCGAGCACGCGGCGGGTGGTGTTGTAAAACTCCATGACCTCGGGCTGCGAGGCGTCGAGCAGGTGGATGAGAAAATCCGACATCGCAGATTCCTCCAGCGTCGCGTTGAAGGCTTCGACCAGCCGGTGCGGCAGCTTGCGGACGAAGCCGACGGTGTCGGTGAGCAGCAGGGGCTGCTTGTTGGGCAGCGCGATTTTCCGCGTGGTGGTGTCGAGCGTGGCGAAAAGTTTGTCCTCGATGAGCACGTCCGCGCCGGTCAGCCGGTGGAGCAGCGAGGACTTCCCCGAGTTTGTGTAGCCGACGATCGCGGCGTTCGGCACCGGCGTGCGCTTGCGGTCTTTGCGCTGGGTGGCGCGGGCTTCGCGCACGGCTTCGAGTTCGCGTTTGCAGCGGTCGATGTTCCCGCGGATGCGCCGCTTGTCCTGCTCGAGCTGCGTCTCGCCCTCGCCCCGCGCGCCGATGCCGCCGCCCTGCCGCACGAGATGCGTCCAGCCCCGCGTGAGCCGCGGCATCTGGTATTCCATCTGCGCCAGTTCCACCTGCAGCCGCGCCTCCCGCGTCTGCGCCCGCTTGGCGAAAATATCCAGGATCACCTCCTGCCGGTCGATCACCGTCAGGCCCGCCAGCTTCTCCCAGTTCCGCTGCTGGCTCGGCGATAGCTCATTGTCGAAAACGATCACATCGCACCGCTGCTCCTTCGCCCGCGCCACGATTTCATCCGCCTTCCCCGTGCCGATGAGCAGCCGCGCATGCTGCTCGCGCGTGTGGACGAGCATCCGATCAATCACCGGCACGCCGAGCGTATCGACCAACTCTTCGAGTTCCTCCAGCAGGCTCGCCGTCTCATCCCGCTTGCTCGCCTCGTGAAAAGCCCCCACGAGAAGCGCGCGCTCGACCATGTTTTCGCCGTCTTTGGTTTCGGTCATGCAGTTTTGAAAAGGAGCGCACCATACGCGCCGCTCGCGCTTCACGCAAAGCCTCGCTGCGACTGCGGGCGGAGCGCTTGGGGAAAATCGCGGTTACTATTTCCGCGGGGCAAAAGCGCTGGGGAAAATTATGAGGTATGAGGTATGAAGGATGAGTGATGAACCTGCCTTTCATACCTCATCACTCATACCTCATACCTCAACCCTCTCCCTTGCCCCACCCGCCTCCCATGAAAACCCTCGCCGCCCTCCTCCTCGCCACCACCTTCGCCCTCGCCGCCGACCCGCCCGTGCCGCGCTTCACCGCCGTCACGCTCGATGACAAAATCCAGATCGGCTACGGCCTCGCCATCGCCGACGTGGACGGCGACGGCCAGCCCGACGTGCTCCTCGCGGACAAAAAGCAGTTCGTCTGGTATCGCAATCCCGGCCGCGAAAAGGCGCGCGACGCCACGGCGTGGAAGAAATTCCTCATCGCCGAAAACCTCACCGAGCACGACAACGTCTGCATCGCCGCGCAGGACATCGACGGCGACGGCAAATGCGAAATCGCCGTCGGCGCGGAATGGAATCCCGGCGACACTGAGAACAGCGGCGCGGTCTTTTACCTCATCCCGCCTGCCGACCGCACGCAGCCGTGGACGCCGGTGAAATTCCCGAGCGTCGAGCCAACGACGCATCGGATGAAGTGGTTGAAAATGAAAGATGGCACTTGGAGCCTCGTCGTCGTTCCGCTTCATGGTCGCGGGAACAAGAATGGCGAAGGCGTGTCGGTCAAAGTGTTGCTCTACCATCCGCCCTCGCTACTGAACGATCCGAAGGGCGAGTGGAAAAGCGAAGTCGTCGATGAGTCGATGCACATGACGCACAACGTCCTTTTAACCGCGAAATGGCATGCGCCGATGGACGACGAAATTTTTCTCGCAGGGAAGGAGGGAATTAAACAGCTCCATCGGCGGCTGGAAGGCACGCCAGATTCTTTCGGCAAAACCTGGTATGGCGAATTGCTTGAGAGCGAAAGCACGGCAGGTGCCGGCGAGTTACGAGACGGATGGCTTCTCGAAAAAGGTGGGATCTTCTCACGCGACAAGCGGTGGCTCTTTTACGCGACCATCGAACCGATGCACGGCAATCGGCTTGTGGTCACGCCTCAAGGTCCGCTCGCTACGCGCGGTGATAAACCTCAGCGCCACGTTCTCACCGACAAACTCATCGAAGGCCACGCGCTCGC
>JANXSB010000463.1 GCA_025352865.1 Chthoniobacter sp.
ATCCCGCGCTCTTTTTCGAGCCAGCGAAACGTCCCGCGGAAGCTGCTGCCGACGAGGCTCTCGATGACATGCGGCGCACCCTCCGCGAGCCGGCCATCCGCTTCGAGGCAGGCGAGCCATGCACTCGACCCGGTTCCGCACGGCGAGCGGTCGTAGGCTTTGCCGGGGCAGAGGACGAAGTTTTGTGAGTCGGCACCCGGTGAACGCGGCGGGCCGAGGAGGACGATGTGATCGACCTCGGGAAAACCCTGCGCGTTCACCGCCTGTCGGACGGCCCACGAGAAAGCGGTGAGCTGTTCGACGTTTGCGAGTTCCAGCGCGAGGCCGTGTTCCTCGACGAAGAAGAACCAATTGCCGCCCCACGCGACATCGCCCGTGACTTTGCCAAAGCCCGGCACCTCCATCGTCGCGGCCTTCGCCTTGCGGTGCGCAGGGATATTTTCGACCGAAACCGAACGATCCTCGTGCAGCACCGCTTTGACCACGCCGACCGGTGTCTCGAGGCGATGCTCGCCCGGCTGGATGCGCCCGAGATGCGCGAGCGTGACGACGAGGCCGATGGTGCCGTGGCCGCACATGCCGAGGAAGGTGACGTTGTCGAAATAGATGACGCCGGTGACGCACGACGGATCGGCGGGCGCGACGAGCAGGGCGCCCACGAGCACGTCCGAGCCGCGCGGTTCGTTCACGACGGCGCGGCGGAAGGTGTCGTGCCGCTCGCGAAAGACGGCGAGCTTTTCCGCCACGCTCCCGCCGCCAAGTTCAGGCCCGCCGCTCAGCACCACACGCGTCGGTTCGCCGCCGGTGTGCGAGTCGATGACGGGGACGCGCCGTGCAGGACGAGGCGTGCCCATCACGTCCACAGCCGGGAAACACCGTAGCGATCCCACACGGCGTCGGGCGTCAGCACGGTGAGCCGGTGCCGCAGCGCTTGGGCGACGAGCATGCGGTCGAAAGGATCGCGATGATGGAACGGCAAATCGGCGACGGTCTGAATGTCTTCCCAGTCCGGCGGCAGCATCGTGAAACCGTTGCGCGCGACCATCCGCCCGATGTCGGGATGCAGCGGGCGTCCTAGGTTGAGTTTACCGAGACGTGTCTTGATCGCGATTTCCCACGGGGAAACGAAGCTGACGAAAGTCTCCGTCCCGTCCGCTTCGAGCAGATCTTTGAAACGGTTGGGCATGCGCGGCGAATCCGTGACGAACCAGATGAGCGCGTTGGTATCGAGCAGCAGCCTCATTTCTTTTTGCGCGCTTTCACGGACGGCACCGGAAGTTTTTCTGCGACCCGCAGGGACTCTTCTTCAGCAGTCGTCATGTACTCTGCAAACTCCGCCAACGGCGCATCGAAATCGTCCGCCATATAAAAATTCGGCGACTTCAGCGAACCCCTGCGCGCTTTGTTTTTTGCAATCGGCTGGCGCAATTCCGCGACCGGTTTTCCGTGGCGCGTGATGGTGATCACGGCCCCGCCTTCCACCTCGCGGAGCAGCGTCGAGAGCTGCGTCTTAGCTTCATAAAGTGAGACCAGATTCTTCATGCCGTTATTCTGACCAATTTGACCAATTTGGCAAACCCTATTGCGGGAAAGTTTTGGCCGACTCGCGATGCGTCCGGAATGGCAAAACTCCGTTCAGCAATGACGGCGCTGTTTTTTTTGCTACGCCGCGCCGGCGGGCTCGGCGGTGGAGCGTTTGAGGGAGTGGCGGATGAAGTTTGAGCCGAGGTCCCAGATGGGGCCGGGGAAGCTGCGGCATTCGGTGAGGACGCTGTCGAGCGCGGTGACGAAGCGGTCGATCTCGCGCGGGCCGATGATGAGCGGCGGGAGGATTTTCAGCACGTCCATGGCGTGCCCGGCGATCTGCGTAAGGATGCGGTGCTTTTGGAAAAGCGAGGTCACGAGCATCTGCGCGAAAAGCTCGCGCTCGACTTTGTGAAGGAGCTTCCAGCCCATCTTGAGCGCGAGCTCGCGGGGCTCGTGGAATTCGATGGCGATCATCAGGCCGAGGCCGCGCACTTCCTTGATGAGCGAGTGTTTTTCCTTCAGCCCGTTCAGCCTGCGGATCAGCTCTGCGCCTTGATCGCGGGCACGCTCGATGAGGTTTTCGTCGTCGAGCACCTGGAGCGTGGCGAGTCCGGCGGCCATGGCGAGATTGTTGCGGCCAAAGGTCGAGGAGTGGACGACGCAGCGGTCGAGGCGGCTGAAAGTTTTTTGGTAAATCGCGCGGCGCGTGACGACGGCGGCGACGGGGACGTAGCCGCCGCTGAGCGACTTCGCGACGGTGATGATGTCGGGCTCCAAACCCCAGTGCTCGAAACCCCACCAGCGACCCGTGCGGCCGAGGCCGGTCTGCACTTCGTCGCAGATGAGCAGCGTGCCGTGGGCGCGGCAGAGGCGCTGGGCCTGCGGGTAGAAATCGTCGGCGGGAAAGTTCACGCCTTTGCCCTGCACGGGCTCGATGAGCAGGGCGGCGATGTCGTGCTTCGCGAGCAGTTTTTCGAGCGCGGCGAGGTCGCCCATTTTGATGCGCGTGCAGTTTTCTAGCAGCGCCCCGAAGCCCTCGCGAAAGCTCTCGTCGCCCATCGTGGAAAGCGCGCCGTTCGAGAGGCCGTGGAACGCTTTGTCGAGCGAGACGAGCCCGCTGCGCCCGGTGGCGGCGCGGGCGAATTTGATCGCGCCTTCATTGGCTTCCGCGCCAGAGTTGCAAAAGAAAACGGCGTCGAGATGCGCGGGCGTTTTTTTCAAAAGCGCCTCGGCGAGCAGGCCGCTGAGGAGCGAGCAGTCCATCTGCACCATGTTCGGCAAATCCATGTCGAGCACGTCGCGCAGGGCGTGCTGCACGGCGGGGTGGTTGCGGCCGATGTTGAAGACGGAGTAGCCGCTGAGGAAGTCGAGGTAGTCGCGCTCGTCGAGGTCGTAGAGATACGCGCCGCTCGCGCGCGCATACACATGGTCGAAGCCGATGATGCGCTGCACGCGGACGAGCGTGGAGTTGAGGTGCTGTGCGTGCAGCGTGTAGTTTTCGCCAAGGCGGGCGGTGACGAGGGCCTTGAGGTCGAGCGGCATGGGGCGCGACGTTACGCGGGTTGCCGGGGTTTGCGAGTGGAGAAAGCGGCGGGTGCGGCCGCTAATCCGCAACGGGCGGAGCCGCGGCATCGCCGGGATCGGAAACGGGCGGCGTGAATCTCGCGAGCGGCGCGACGAGGTTTCCCGGCAGCGGCCAGACGCGCTCCTGAATCCGCGCGGCCAGCGGCTTCGACGTCGCGTAACCGGCGGCGAGCATTTCCAGCTTCGCGTCAAGATTGTCCACGTAGTGCAGCGCCCACGCCTCGGGCGTTTTCGGCACGACGGGCGAGCCGAATTGCAGCTCGCCGTGATGCGCCGCGAGCAGGTGCAGCAGGTGCAGCCGCACGTCCTCGCCCGCGGGCTGGAGATCGGCCCAGGCGCTTGCTTCCGGGGCCGCGAGCAGTTTGCGCCAGAGCGTGTTCACCAGCTCGATGCCGATGGTGATGTGCCCGAGCAACTCGCCGCGCTCGTCGAACGGCATCGCAAAGCCGTCCGCGGGCAGCGCGTTTTCCCACAGCTTTCCCGAGTCGTGAAAAAGCACGCCCGCGATCAGCAGGTCGCGGTTCAGCGCCGGATACGCCGCCGCCAGCGCCAGCGCCGCGCGCATCATCTGCGCCACATGCTCGACCAGCCCGCCGCGCCGCGCGTGATGATTTCCCCGCGCCGCCGCGCTCCGCCGAAAACGCGCGCCGTATTCCGCGAGAAAAATCCGCGCCAGCCCGAGCAGCCGCGGATCGCCCACCGACGCCACACTTTCCTCGATGAGCGCAAAATCCGCCGCCTGCTTCTCGCGCAGCGCCGGCGGTCCGGCGAGCAGCGCATCGCGCTCGTCGTTCGTCAGCGCGCGGCATGTCCAGCGCCGCGCATCCAGCCCGAACGCGCCGCTGTGCGCAAATTCGCCCGTCACCTCCAAAAAATCCCGCGCCGCGAGCTGCTCACACGCCGCGAAAGCCGGCGCATCGCTCCACGCCCGCAGTGTCATTTTCGCCTCCGCATCCGCGAGCGTGACCTCCCAGAAAGGCTTGCCGTCTTTCGTCTCCTTTTTCACCAGCGCCTCGACCTGCCCATGCACCGCGGCCTCTGCGCGCCCGTCGAGCGCCGCGCGTTTGATTTGGAAAATGGTGAGGATTTCCATGAGGCAATGCGCTTTATCCAGGGCGCTGAACCGCGCCGTGTCGAGGGCGAAAATCCGTGGAGTCTGCGGATTTTTGGAAAGACGAAACGGTTTCCAGTCTTTCCCTTTGCCGGGCCGAATCGTGTATGTATCATATAAATACCTTCCCGAACCCGAAGCTCCGCACCATCACCTACCAGCCTGCCCATGAAAAAGCACCTCCTTCCCGCCCGGCGTTCCGCGTTTTCGCTCATCGAACTCGTCGTCGTCATCGCCATCATCGCCATCATCGCGACCTTTACCGTGCCCGCCGCCTCGACCATTCTCCGCGGCTCGGCGATCACTCAGGCTTCGCAGACGCTGACGGATCAGATCAGTCTCGCCCGGCAATTGGCCCTGAGCAGAAACCGCGCGGTGGAGGTGCGGTTTTACCAGTATGCCGACCCCGAGGCACCGGGTGAAACGCTGAACTCCCCGACGACAGGGCAATGGCGGGGAATCCAGCTTTTTGAAGTCGTCGAGTCCGGCGTCGCCGTCCCTCTCGACAAGGCGCAACGGCTGCCGATTTCCGTGGTGATGAACCCGGGTGCCGCGTCTGCCAATACTCTCTCCTCCCTCATCAAATGCGCCGGGACGAACGGCCCGACGACCACCGCTGCGGGCACCCCTGATCCTGAGCTGCCACGCGGTGTCGCCAAGAAATATAACTACGTCGCCTTCCGCTTCCTGCAGGACGGCTCCACGAATCTTTCGCCCGCGCAAGCCGGCGGCTGGTTCGTGACCATCCACAATCTCAACCCTCCCGTCACCGGCAACACGCCGCCGCCGAACTACTTCACCCTCCAGATCGATCCCGTTAGCGGCTCGATCAAAGGCTTCCGCCCGACGGCGGGCTAGGGTTCGCGAAAGGCGGGAGCTTCATCCCGCACGGAGATCGGCTGGCCGGTTTCCGCGCTCTCGACCACGGCGAAACACAGCGCCAGGCTGCGCAGATTGGTGCGCGCGGAGTTCAGCGGTTCGCGGTTTTCCTCGATCGCGCAGAGCAGTTCGGCCATAGCCCCGTGAAAGCCGTCCGGGAACCAGCAGCCCTCCAGCTCCGGCGAGGCCGCGCCCTCGGCGGTGTGCAAAGTCACACGCTGCTGCATCAGGCCCGGGCCCACGCTCCGCAGCGTGCCGTGCGAGCCGGCGATGGTCGTGCGATCCTCCTGACCGAACGTGGTGTCGGCATTGAACGCGAACGTCGCCTGCCCGCCGTCGAACTCCGCGCACGCGTGCGCGAGAAAAGGCGGACGCTCACGCTGGCTGTGCGATCGAGCGGCGGTGGCGAAGACTTTTTGCGCGCTGCGTTCGCCGAAAAACGCCGTGGCGATGTCGAACCAATGGATCGCGAAATCGGAGAGGATGAGCTGCGGCAGCTCCTCGAACGGCGTACCGCAAATCCAATGGTGATCCCAATGCACCGTGAAATCGACGGACGAAACCTGGCCGATCAACCCCGCGGAAATCGCCTCGCGCATCCACGAGAAATGCGGGGCCCAGCGCCCGTTCTGGTTCACCGCGAGCCGCAGGCCGAGCTGCTCGGCGAGCGAGGCGAGCCGTTCACCTTCCGCGAGTGAAAGCGCGAGCGGCTTTTGCGAAAGCACATGCTTTCCCGCGCGCAGCGCGGCTTCGATGATCGGCCCACGGACCGCCGGCGAAGTCGCGATGTCCACCACGTCCACATCCACCCTCGCCAGCAGTTCGCGCCAATCCGTGTGGGTCGCCGCTTCCGGGAAAAACTCCTCGCGCCGCGCCTCCGTCCGCTCGCGCGAACGGGACGCCAGTGCGATCACGCGATAGCCCGCCTTTTTGTAGGCCTGCAAATGGCTCTGCGTGATCCCGCCGCACCCGATCAGCCCGATGCCAACTCCTGTATTCACCGGCACTCGCGGGCGATACGGCAAATCCGGCGCGGCGATCATCCGCGCCGCTTTCTCCACACTCACGCCGTAGGTTTCGTCGCTCATCAGCCGACCAGCTTCACCGTCCGTTTTTCCCGCGCACTCAGCACCGCGCTGTCCACGATCTGTTGCCCGATCCGCGCGATCTCGGGATGCAGCGGCCCGCGCTCGAAAGTCTCCTCACCGCTCAACACCGCGAGCACGTACTGGATCGGATTTTGGAAAGGCGCATCCACCGCATCCACCGCGATCTCATATCCCTCCGGCCGCTCCGGCGTCTGCACACGCAGATGCGTGGCGTAGTCGTAAGCGCTGAGCGTCCCGCGCGTCCCGCAGAGCACAAAGCCGCACCGCGGTTGCGGCTGCAAAATCCACGGGTCCGTGAACGTGCCCCAGCGCGTCTCGATCTTCGACAGCCCGTGCGCGTAGTGGCAGACGGTGACGCTGTGCTCGTCCACAGCCAGCCCCGGCGGCTCGTCCTTCACGCACGTCACTTCCAGAGGCTTGCGCCCGCCCTGAAACCACGTCCCGATCGTCGCTCCGTAGCCCGCGTAATCGAGCAGTGAACCGCCGCCGCGCGCCGGGTCGTAAAACCAGCTCGCCGCCTTTTCCTCCGCCGTCGGCTGCGCCTCCACCTTGTCCGCGCGATGAAACAGCGGCCCGCGATTTCCGCCGTAATGATGAAAATTCATCAGCTCGCCGATCAGCCCCTCGTCGAGCAGCCGCTTCGTCGTGATGTAGCCGGCCAGCCAGCGCAGCGGCCAGTTGATCGCCAGCAGCTTCCCCGTCGCGCGCTGCGCCGCGATCATCGCATCCGCCTCCGCGAGCGACGCGGCGAACGGTTTCTCCACCATGATATTCACGCCAAACTCCGCCACCCGCTGCGTCCACAGCGCGTGCTCGCCCGTCGCCGGGCAGAGGATCACGAGATCCGGTTTCGTCTTTTCCAAACACGCCCGGTAATCCGTGAAGATCGCCTCCGCCGGGATGGAAAAAGTCTGCATCGCCGACGCCATGCGCAGCGGCTGCTCATCGCAGATGCCCACCAGCTCCGCGTTCGGATGCTCATGCGCCATCCGCAGCAGATCCCCCATGTGCATGTGGTCGAAATTGATGCCCGCGATGCGAAAGGGTTTGCTCATAGGGATGCGTGGGATTTTGCGCCGGGCGCGACGTGTGACGAGCGGAAAGTGGTGCACGCCCCCCAGGCGTTCGGCTCACTCGTAGAGAGTCCGCATGCGGAGGACTTTGACAGCGTGTTCGGCATCATAAACCAGAAACACAAGACGGTGCTGGATGTGGATGCGGCGGGAAACTGCGCCGCGGCCATGCCTCATGCAGTGTCTCCTGGTGTTCAAGCGTCGCGCGGCGCGACCTTTTCATCGCTCGCCACGAGGCCGTCGCGGATGCGGATGATGCGCTGCGCGTGCCGCGCGACCTGCTCCTCGTGCGTGACGACGATGAGCGTGTTGCCTTTGTCCGCGAGGCTTTGGAAGAGCTCGAGGATTTCCTCGCCGGTGCGGGTGTCGAGATTGCCGGTGGGTTCGTCGGCGAGGAGGATGGATGGCTTGTTCACGAGCGCGCGGGCGACGGCCACGCGCTGGCGCTGGCCGCCGGACATTTCATTGGGCCGGTGGGTCACGCGGTCGGCGAGGCCGACATCGCGCAGGGCGGCGAGCGCGACCTCGCGGCGCTCGTCGAGCCGCATGCCGGCGTAGATGAGCGGCAGCTCCACGTTGCGCAGCGCGGTGGAGCGCGCGAGCAGGTTGAAGGTCTGGAAGACGAAGCCGATCTCGCGGTTGCGGATCTCGGCGAGTTCGTTGTCGTCCATCTCGCCGACGCTGTGGCCGTTCAGCTCGTAGGTGCCGGAGGACGGCGTGTCGAGGCAGCCGAGCAGATTCATCAGCGTGGATTTTCCCGACCCGCTCGGCCCCATGATCGCCACGTATTCGCCGCGCTCGATCGTGAGCGAAACGCCGCGCAGCGCATGCACGGTCTCGCTGCCCATGTCGTAGTGGCGGCAGATCGCGTCGAGGCGGATGAGGCTCACTTCGGCTCCTTGCCGCTCTTCGCCACGTCGGCTCCCACCTTCACTTTCTTGCCGTCATCGAGGTCTTTGCTGATCGCCTTGTAACCGCCCGCCACGATCTGCTGCCCCTCGCTCAGCCCCGATACGATCTCAAAAAAATCGCTATCACTGATCCCCGTCTTCACCGGCACCTTTTTCACATGGTCGCCCTCCAGCGCGAAGACCACCTCCGCCGGCTTGACCGGCTCCGCGGCTTTCCCGTCCACAGGTTTTGCCACCACCACCACCCCACCCGCCGGCAGCCGCGTCGTCACGCTCTGGATCGGCACCGCGAGCACGCCTTTGCGCGACCGCGTCTCGATCTCCGCCGTGACCGACATCCCCGGACGAAACGCCTCGCGATCTTCCACATGAATCTTCACCTCAAACTTCGGTGCCTCCTGCGGCTGGCTGCTGCTCACCTGCTGGTTCGCCGACGAGCCTTTCGACGCATTCGCAATCGCCGTCACCGTCCCCTTGAACTTCCGATCTTTGAACGCATCCACCTCCAGCCGCGCCGTCTGCCCCACGGCGATCAGCACCACGTCGATCTCGCCGATGTCCACGCGCGCCTCCATCTCGTCGAGCCGCGCGATCGTCATCATCTCCGTGCCCATGTTGAAAGACGTGCCCAGCACGCGCTCGCCGAGCTGCGACTTGAGCTTCGTCACCGTGCCGTCGATGGGCGAGCGGATCGTCGTTTTGGAAAGGTCATCGTTCGCCTTGTCCACGGCGAAGCGCGCCTGATCCGTCTGATTCACCGAATTCTCCAGCCGCAGCCGAGCCACCTCAAAGAGCGTCTTGAACTCCATCAGCACGCTCGCCGAAATCAGCTTCGCCTTCGCCAGCTCCTCATTGCGTCGGAAATCCGACTCCGCCTTCAGCAGCTCCGCCTCCGCCTGACTCCGGCTCCCGAGCGCAAACTTATAACTCGCCGCTGCCGAGTTACTCCCCGCCTGATAATTGTCCTGCTTGATCTGCACGAGCAGGTCGCCCTTTTTCACGAGCTGCCCCTCCACCACCGGCAGCGCGATGATTTCCCCCGCGACCTCCGGGCTGATGACCACCTGCGTCACCGGCTGGATGCGCCCATTCGCCACCACCGTTTCCGTCACATCGCGCCGCGTCACTTTCTCGATCTGCACCATGGTCACCTCGTCCGTCTTGTGCAGGTAGTGGAACGCGGTCCAGCCTCCGGCCGCGAGCGCGAGCACCAGCGCGATGATCCACTTCCGGCGATGGCGTTTTTTGGGTCTCGGCATGCGGGTTTGGAGTTGGGGCTGCGGGCGGAGAGGGTGGAAACGTCGGGAGCATTCCAACTTCGCAAACTCCCGCGAACCTTCGCAACTGCGGAATTCGAACGTCGCACCGCTCACGTTCAACGGCGGTGTCGCCACCGCGAAGCGCGCCTTTACTCCACGTCGTCGCCCACGTTGGTCAGCTTGACCATCGGCAGCCTGTCCTCCTCGCCGGTCTCGGTGGGCGGGTGGATGAGTTCTTCGAGCCGGGCTTTGAGCGAGAGGTATTCGGCGGTGAGAAATTGCGCGGCGCTGCGCGGGCGCGGGACGGGGTTTTCGATGAACTCGACGACGCGGCCGGGGTTCGCGCCCATGACGACGATGCGGTCGGCGAGGTAGGCGGCTTCCTCGAGGTCGTGGGTGATGAAGAGGATGGTGACATCGACTTTTTTCCAAATCTGCAGCAGGTAGCTCTGCATCTGGCAGCGCGTTTGCGCGTCGAGCGCGGCGAAGGGCTCGTCCATGATGAGGATGCGCGGCTCATTCGCCAGCGCGCGGGCGATGGCGACGCGCTGTTTCATGCCGCCGGAAAGTTCGTGCGGATACGCGTGCTCGAATTTTCCGAGCCCCACCATGTCGAGCCATTCACGCGCTTCGCTCTCGGCGGTGGTCGTGTCCTTGCCGCGCATTTCGAGGCCAAACATCACGTTGGCCCGCACGGTGAGCCACGGGAAAAGGGTGTAGCCTTGGAAGACCATGCCGCGGTCGGGGCCGGGGCCGGTGACGGCGTGGCCATCGAGCAGCACAGCGCCGCCGGTGGCTTCGTCGAGGCCGGCGACGATGCGGATGAGCGTGGATTTTCCACAGCCCGACGGCCCGATGACGCAGATGAATTCGCGCCGGTGGATGTCGAGCGAGACGTTGTCGAAAGCGGTGTGTGTCGCGCCATCGGTGCCGAATTTTTTCTCCAAATCCTGGATGCTCAGGATGACGGGCCTCTGCCGGATACGCTCGAAGCGCGCAGCCACGGCGGGCGAAAGCTGCCGGTAATCCGGAATCGCGAGATTCATGCGGGAATGGGCTTGGGCCGCAGCCGAGACCACAGCGAAGGCCGTCCGCTGGCGGTGCGCGTTTTCCTTTTCCACGGAAATAAAACGGTGCCGAGCCACGCGAGAATGAGGTCGGTCGAGAAGCCGATGATGCCGATCATCATGATGGCGGCATAGACGTTGTCGAAGTTCCGGTAACGCGCCTGCTGATTGATGAAATAGGTGATGCCCGACATCGTGCCGACGACTTCCGCCACGATGAGATAAGTCCACGCCCAGCCGAGCAGGATGCGCATGTCGGTATAAATGTCGGTGATCGACGCGGGGATGATGACGCGCCGCACGAGCCGCCAACGGGATGCGCCGAGCGTCTGCGCGGCTTCGATGAGCGCGGGATCGACCTTGCGCACGGTGTTGCCGATGACGAGCACCTGCTGGAAAAATGTGCCGATGAAAATGATGGCGATCTTCGGCCCGTCATCGATCCCGAGGATCGCGACGCACAACGCGCCGAACGCTGGCGCGGGCAGGTAGCGAAAGAACTCGATGAACGGCTCCTGCAAGCGCGAGAAGAACCGATACGACCCGCACAGAATTCCCAGCGGCACGCCGACGAGCGACGACAGCACGAAGCCCCAGAAAATCGTGCGGATGCTGTGCCCGAGCGACTCGTGGAGCCACGGCTCATTCGGCAGCCGCGGCTCGGTGGTGAAGGCGGTGTAAAAAGCGCGCGCGACTTCGTGCGGCGCGGGCAGGTAGAGCGGGTTGACGCGATGGCCTTCGGGCGGCGTGGTGCCGGCGGCGCGCGTCTTCGCCAGTTCGCGGTCGAAGTCCGCGCGCGGCACATCCATATCCTCGGCGAAGTAATCCACATCGCCCTGCGCGGTGATGCGGACGAGCGGATGCCACAGCCACGGCACGTAGCTGACCGCGCTCCAAAGCACCACCGGCGCGAGGAACGACAACAGCGTGAGAAGGAGCCGCCGCTTTCGCGGCAGCTCCATTTTCAAGCCCAGCCAGTCGCGATGCGCCATCCGAGCGCGCCGCTATTTCAAGCCGGCGACGATGCTCGGGACGAGGTAGTTCTCCGGCTTCTGCGAAACTTTATAGACCTTGTTATCGAGGTTGAATTTGTTGCCGACCGTCATCGAGCCATAGACGGAATCAAGCCCGTCACCCTTTTTGTAGGCTGCCTGCGCCTCGGCGAGCGTGAGGAAATGCGTGCCGGGAATGTTCTTCGCGTAGTCCGCCGCATCCGCGCCGACTTTCGCCGCCATGATCTTAATCGCGTCGTCCGCCGTCTTCGGGTCTTTGAGGTAATCGACGCACTTGTAGTAAATGGCGACGACCTTTTCCCAATCGGCCTTGTGCTTCGCGAAGCTGATCGGATTCACCGCGAGCGTGTCGTAGATCAAGCCTTTCGCATCGGCGCTGGTGAATAGCGCCTTCGATCCGGGCACCTGCTTCAACGCTTGGCCGGACACCGGATACCACGCGCCGACCGCCGCCACTTTGCCGCTCGCGAGCACTTGCGGCGTGTCGTTGGTCGGCGTCTTCACGAGCGTCACGTCGCCCGGCTTCATGCCGTTCGCCTCGAGTCCTTTCAGCAGCAGCAGATGCTCGACGAGCG
>JANXSB010000476.1 GCA_025352865.1 Chthoniobacter sp.
GCCCCGTCTCCGCACCGACGTAGAAGACCGGATTGCCGATGCCGCGCGCCGCGCCGCGCGCGATTTGCTCGTGCCGCAGGATGCCGAGATTGAAGACGTTCACGAGCGGATTGCCCTCGTAGCTTTCGTCGAAATAGACCTCGCCACCAATGGTCGGGATGCCGATGCAATTCCCGTAATGCGCGATGCCCGCGACCACGCCCGCGAAAAGCCGGCGGTTCGTTTTCACATTCGCGCCGTCGCCCGTGATCGGCCCGAAGCGCAGCGAGTTCAGCGAAAAGACGGGCCGCGCGCCCATCGTGAAAATATCGCGGATGATCCCGCCCACGCCGGTCGCCGCGCCTTGGAATGGCTCGATGGCGCTCGGGTGATTGTGGCTCTCCATCTTGAAAGCGATGCCCCACCCGTCGCCGATGTCGATCACGCCCGCGTTTTCCTCGCCCGCCTTCACCAGCACTGTCGGCCCGGTCGTCGGAAATTTCCGCAGCTCCCGCTTCGAGTTTTTATACGAGCAATGCTCGCTCCACATGACGGAGAAGATGCCCAGTTCCGTGAAATTCGGCTCGCGCCCGAGGATCGTCTGGATGCGCGCGAATTCGTCGGGCGTGAGGCCGTGCTTGGCGATGAGGTTGGATGTGATTTGCGGCTCGGTCATAAAAACGGACGCGCAGACTAAGCGGCACCCCGGTGGAAATCCAAGATATGATCGCTCGGATTAGCAAAGCCGCAGTCCATCGACGTGCTGGAAATGCGCGTCGGAACTGCACAAATCCACATCGTGCTGCCGCGCGAGCGCGGCGATCCACAGGTCATTGGTTGGGATGCCCGCGCCCTTTTTGCGGAGTTGCAGGAAAATCCGCGCGTAGTGCTCGGTCGTCGTCTCGTCGGGCGACAGTACCGACACCCGCGGGCTGGCGAGGAATTTTTGCAGCGCTTCGAGATTTTCCTGCACGCGGCTGCCCGCCGCAAAGCCCGCGCGCAATTCGCCAAGCACGATCAGCGGCACATAGATGCGCTCCGCCGTCCGCACCACCCGCACCCGCTCCGGCACACCGCGCATGAAGTCGCTGTAGGCATTCGTGTCGAGGGCCACGCTCATTTCCACACCGCCTCATCCACCTGCGAAAATGCGCGGATGGCGGCATCAAACGCGGCGTCCTCCCGCCATGAGCCAATCAAGGCATCGAGGTCGTGGTATTCTCCGGCGCGTGGCACCGCGCGGCGCTGGCGCAGGCGATCCAGCCACCCGGCCAGTTCGCTGACCTGCGGTTCAGGCAGCGTTTCGATTGCCTTTTCGATCTCAGCGAGCGTGCTCATGGCGTGGAAAGTAGCACGCGGTGGGTGCGGGCGACAAGGTCGGACGCGAGGTTGTCGAGCCCGACCTTTACACCAGCGGAGGAAGCGAGCCTTTGCGAGGCTATGGCTGACGCATCCGCTATTTCAGAATCCGTATAATTGCTGAAAAAAGCTATAAGCCTCATTAATCTCTTTCGTCTTCTGCTCTGCCATATCTCGAAACTCATCTCCGAGATGCTGCACTTTATCGGGATGATACTTTACGACAAGCTCACGATAGCATCGCTTTATATCAGTTGGCGTGATTTTTCCGCTGAGTCCGAGCACCTGCCCATAGTAGCGCTCATCTTTTGCCAAAGGCGTAGCCGAAGGTGGTGAATGTTGTCGCTTTGCATCGTAAGTTTTATTCTGCCCAGGCGTGCCATCTTTGGCTTGAGTGGACCGTTTCGGAGGCGGTGGCGGGGTGGAATTATTTGTAGGGCGTTTCGGGGGAGGCGGCGGGGAAGTATTACTTGTGGCACGTCTCGGGCGAGACAGCGGAGTTGTTTTATTTGTGGCGCGTCCCTGGGGATGAGTGGGATTGTTTGGTTGATTCTTGGTTTTTGGTTTTTTGGTGTTCGAGTTGCGAATGGAAGCGACGGCTAAAGCAATGAAACCGAGCATGGTCAAACTCACCATAACTTTCACGCCGCCATGTGATGATGGCGAACTTAATTCAGTTCGAGGTTCAACTCGCGACGATGAAACCGGTGCGGTCTCGGCGGCTTTTGTCGTTGATACGGGCAAAGGTGCCTCCGCAGTTTTGATTTGGTTTTGGACTTCCGCTTCTGTCTTCAGCCGTTTCATTTCAACCTGTGCATGCTCAGTAGCTTCGCGGATTTGTCTTTGCCTGTCTTCGGCGAATCGTTTTTGGGTATCTTCCGAAATTTTCATTTTTTCCGCAGCTTGGCGCTTATCTTCAATCTCAATTTGTGCGTCCCTAGCCTGACTGAGGGCTATCTCTTCCGGAGAGTGCCAGCGTCCCCCAAATTTTCTGCTGCCGAGGCGATATAGCTCAGCCTCTTTGCGGAGGGCAGCAATTTTAGGTTCAAGCCATTTTTGGGATCGAGGGAATTTGCGCACACTATTTTCCAAGTCTTTGATAGCTGTAATGAGAGAAGCCGAGTCGGCTGTAAGTGTTGGGAAGTCTTCTGGAAACACGTATTGAATAACCGCTACAATCTTCGCAGTCTCTACGTCTCGGTGAGTATGGTTTGCCCCCCAGATGGTCGAGAACACCTCATGCCGCTCAATCGCCTCATACGGTTCTGACATGGCATCCTCTGCCGGGGACCACGCATACTGTCCTACTATCACTATTCCTTTTTCACCCAACGCAGAAGGACTGATGACCCAGACTAAGAAAACGGAGAATAATAGCTCCTGAAATAATAAACGATTTTTAGTCACCAATTGAACGTTTAGAATTGGCATTCTAATCAGTTTTTCGTGGCTTGGGCAATCTCAAAACTTCAGCTTCGGCACGAGGCCAGAAAAAGTGAGCGCGCATCGTCTCCGCTGCAACGGTAAGCAACAAGGAAATCGTTGGCCGCCGCCGCCCGCCGCTCAGCCTTCGGGCGTCGCGAGTATTCCGGCGAGCCGTCGGTGCAGTTCGCCGGAGAAGCGCGGCAGCCAATCCGGGCCGATGAGGCCGACGGAGGCGAGGTCGCGCAGGTGGACGCGGTCTTTGTCGCGAAAGGCGGAGAGTTTCACCCGCACGAGCGCGTCCAGCGCGATCAGGCGGAAATACCCGGCGGCTTCGCTTTCCTCGACAGCGGCGTTGGGCTCGGGCTGTTCGGGCCGCGTTTTCTCCGCGGCGAAGACGAGATGCACGGCGTCGCGGACTTTCGCCTCCGCGCCATCGAGGAAAACTTCCATTGTGCCGGGCTGACCAAGCGAAGCCACCCGGCGATGGGTGAAGCCCGCGCTTTCGAGCGCCATGATCGCCGCCGGGAGATCGGCACGGCGAAGCAGCAGGTTCACGTCGCGGGTATTGCGCACCGCGGCTTCATCCACTCGCGAAACCCAGGCGGCGACCGCATTTCCGCCGACGACCGCGTAGGCCACGCCCGCCTTTTCCAGCGCGGCGGCGGCACGGAGCAAACGGCGGCGAACATTTTCCACCGCGTCGCTCATGCGCTGCCAGGAAACAGGTTGCAGGCTCGTGGACATGAAGATTGCCCGGAACCTTCCCGCGATGCGCGTGGAAGTCGAGCTTTCACCTCACGCCGCCTTGCGCACGCCGAGCGTCGAGAGGATCGACTCGAAAATGACGCGCCCGTCGGTGCTGCCGAGGCGCGGGTCGCAGGCGCGCTCGGGGTGGGGCATGAGGCCGAAGACGTTGCGCGCGGCGTTGCAGATGCCGGCGATGTTTTCGGCGGAGCCGTTGGGGTTGGCGGAATCAATGGCCGCGCCGTTGGCGTCGGTGTAGCGGAGGAGCACGCGGCCGGTCTGGTTCAGCTCGGCGAGCGTGGCGGGGTCGGCGGTGAAGCTGCCCTCGCCGTGGGCGATGGGGATGCGGAGCAGTTCGCCCGTCTTGGCCTCGTGGAGAAAAGGGTTCGCGACATTTTCCACGCGGACGTGGAGATGCTCGCAGCGAAAGTGCAGGTCGCGGTTGCGGATGAGCGCGC
>JANXSB010000500.1 GCA_025352865.1 Chthoniobacter sp.
GCCGTAGCGAAAGCCGTAGGTCTTCGTCACGCCGTAGCGCAGGTGGAGCTGCGTGACGATGCCGCGGATCATGTCGTTCAGCCCAGGGCACAGCCCGCCGCAGGTGACGATGCCGGCGGTGGTCTTGGCGGGGTTGAAGAAGATTTTCTCCCGCGCCCCGGCGACCTCGAAGCTGAGCTGGGGCTGCGGCACTTCGCCTGGCGACATGCGGTGATCGAAAAGCACGCGCTCGGCGTCGGTCTTGAACGTGACCTCCACGCCGCCGCGATGGCGCAGCGGGGAAATGATTTCGCACGAGCCGAGGGATTTGATCGCGGTGTCCATGAAGGCGCAGATGAATGGCGGGGCGCAGGGGGAAGCTCAAGGCAGAAACAAGGCCGCGAGGCGGAAAACGCAGAGACGCAGAGGCGCGGAGGACGCAGAGAAAGATGCGGGGCGATCACCGGCGGGTGAGTCCAACCCATGACAAAAAACCTCTGCGACCTCTGCGTCTCTGCATTGGAAAAAAAACGCCCCGCTTGCCAAGCAGGCATCCGCTTTCCATCATCGGCACGAACCAACACACCGGCCTCCGCATCGCGAGGCCACAACCAACACAACATCATGGCCCACGAATTACCCGCACTCCCGTATCCCTTCGCCGCGCTCGAACCGTCCATCGACGCGAAGACGATGGAGATTCACCACGACAAACCTCACGCTGCTTACGTGGCGAACCTCAACAAGGCGCTCGAAAGCGCGCCCGCAGAGGCGAATCACCCCGCCGAGGAACTCATCCGCTACCTCGACAAACTTCCCGATTCCATCCGCACCGCCGTGCGCAACAACGGCGGCGGCCATGTGAACCACTCGTTCTTTTGGAAACTGCTCAAGCCCGGCTCCGACGGCAAACCCGTGGGCAAGCTCGCGGAGGCCATCACTGCGACGTTCGGCGATGTCGAGCAGCTCAAGGAAAAGGTCAACGCCGCGGGAGTGGGCCGCTTCGGCTCCGGCTGGGCGTGGCTTTGCGTGAAAGACGGAAAGCTCGAAGTCTGCTCCACCGCGAACCAGGACAACCCGACGATGGGCGCGGCCATCGCCGGCTGCGGCGGCACGCCCGTTCTCGGCATCGACGTGTGGGAGCACGCCTACTACCTCCACTACCAGAACCGCCGGCCCGATTACCTCAAGGCCATCTGGAGCGTCATCAACTGGGCGCAGGCCGAGGAAAACTACCTCGCCGCGCTGAAGTAAGTCCGCCGCGGAATCGTTGTCTTCCCGAACCCCGGAGCCGTGTCATGCGGCTCCGGGTTTTCTTTTTCTCTGCATCGCATGAAGAAAAACGGGGTTCCAATCCGCGGTGTTTTCGCATTTACCCATGCTATAGCTTGGGCGCTGGGATTTATTTAGCGCGCGAGAGCTTCGCGATAGATGGCTTCGAGCGCGCGGGTCTGGGTGGCGAGGGCGAACTCGGTGGAGACGCGGGCGGCGGCGGCGGCGCTCATGGCGGCGTAGCGCGTGGGATCGCGGGCGAGGGCGAGGAGCGATTGCGCGAGGGCGGGTGCATCGCGTTCCGGCGTGAGCAGGCCGCTGATGCCGTCCACGACGGCCTCGGGGATGCCGCCGTGATTTGTGGCGACGACGGGCAGGCCGCCGGCCATCGCTTCGAGCATGGCATTGGGGACGCCTTCCTGATCGCCGTCGGAGCCGAGTTCGCTGGGGTGCAGGAAAAAATGCGCGCCGGCGTAGAGCGCGCGCAGCTTTTCCTGCGGCAGAAAGCCGGGAAAGCTCACGCGGCTGGCGATGTCGAGCGATTCGGTGAGCGCCCGGAGTTCCTGCATCTGCGGGCCTTCGCCGGCGATGGCGAAGGTGGCGCCGGGAAACTCGCGCGCGAATTCCGCGAAGGCGCGCAGGCTGGTGGCGAGCCCCTTTTTTTCAATCAGCCGGCAGGCCTGCACGCAGCGCCACGCGCCGTCGGCGGGTGCGGTGCGCTGGGTGAAGCGGATTTCGTCGAGCGGGATGCCGGTGCGGTGCAGGCGGATTTTTTCCCGCGCCGCGCCGAGCGCGACGAGCCGCTCCGCGAGCGATTCCGAGCGCACGAGGAGCAGCGTGGCGCGCTCCAGCATGCGGCGCGTGCGGGCGAGGTGCGCGGGCTTGTGCAGGTCGATCTGCGCGTCGGCTCCGTGGAAGCTGACGATCACCGGCAGCGGGCAGATTTCCAGCAGCGGCAGGAGATGCACGCCGATGTGACCGAAATATATGTGCAGGAGTTGCGCGCCGCTTTTTTCCAAAGCCGCGCCGATGCGCCGCGCCTCGGAGGCGTAGATCGTGATGGGCCGGCCGAGCAGTTGCTTCTGCACGAAGCGCCGGAGCGGGTGCGTGCGCGGCTTGGGCAGGACGACGATTTCGCCGAACGGAAATTTTTCCGCGTGCTCGCGCTTTTGGCAAAACACGACCGGACAAAACGCGCGCAGGGCGGTGATCTGCCGGTAGATGTGGAGCATCTCGGGCTTGAGGAAAGTGACCACGTATTGTGCGGCGACGGGCGCGGTGGGAGGGGCGGGGCTTGTCACGGGTGAGGCCGCATCTATGTTCCGCGCCGCATGCGGAGAGAAGTCGAAATCGTCAACCAACTCGGATTACACGCGCGGCCCGCCGCGGAATTCGTGCGCGCGGTGAACAAGTGCAAGTCGGAGGTGACGATTCGGAAGGGCGACGAGAATTTCAGCGGCGCGAGCATTTTGGAAGTGCTGAGCGCGAACCTCGACTGTGGCACGCGCATCGTGCTCGATGTCATCGGCCCCGACGCGGAGCAAGCACTGGAGCGGCTTTGCGAGATGCTCCTGGATTTCAAACGGCAGGAAGAGGACGGGCGGATGTGAGATTCGACTGTCGCCACGCGGGACGGTTCCCTTAGCATCCGCAGCGCATGGACTATCTCGAAAAAGCCCGCCGCGTCATCGCGCTCGAACTCGCCGAAGTGCAGCGGCTTTCCGCGCGGCTGGATGACTCATTCACGCAGGCCGTGCAGACGATCCGGCAGTGCGTGGAAAACCGCGGCAAGGTCGTGGTCGTGGGCGTGGGCAAGTCCGGGCACGTCGGCGAGAAAATCGCGGCGACGCTGACCAGCACAGGATCTCCGGCGGTCGTGCTCAATTCGCTCAACGCGCTGCACGGCGATCTCGGCGTGGTTGCGGATGGCGATGTGATCCTCGCGCTCAGCTCCAGCGGCGAGACGGATGAACTCATCAACATCCTCCCCGCGCTCCAGCGGTTCGACGTGCGGATCATCGCGATGACGGGCAACGCGAAATCTTTTCTCGCGCAAAACTGCCACGTGCATCTCGACGCGGGCGTGGAGCAGGAGGCATGTCCGCTGAACCTCGCGCCGACCTCCAGCACGACCGTCATGCTCGTGCTCGGCGATGCGCTGGCCATGGTGCTGCTCGAAGCGCGCGGTTTCAACAAGGAGGACTTCGCGCGCTTTCATCCCGGCGGCAGGCTCGGGCGCACGCTGCTGCTGAAGGTCCACCAGATCATGCGCGGCGCGGAGCAGATGGCCGTGGTGCCGCCGACGATGCTCGTGCGCGAGGTGCTGCACGCGATGGCGAAGGCGCGCGCCGGGGCCGCTGAGATCGTGGATGAAAGGCACCGCCTGCTCGGCATTTTCACGCACGGCGATTTTGGCCGGCATTTTCAAACGCACGCCGATCTTTTGGAGCGGGCCGTCGGCGATTTCATGACGCGCAATCCGATCACCGTCCGCGGCGACCGCCTCGCTGCCGAAGTCCTGCACATTCTCGAAACGCACCGCATCGACGACCTCGTCGTCGTGGACGAAACGAACACGCCCATCGGCGTCGTCGATTCGCAGGATCTCGCGCGGTTTAAGCTGATTTAGGCGCTCACTCCGCCGCGGGCGCGTCCACCTTCGCCACCGCGGCCTTTGCGAGCTTCGTGATGTGGCGGAGGACGAGGAAGGCGGCGATGAGGCCGACGGCGAGGAAGATGTATTCGCCAGGATGTTTCGCCTGCTCCGCGCCGGTGGCGGCGGCGAGGCCGTGCTGGGCGCTGGAGCCGAGCCAGACGAAGAAACAA
>JANXSB010000548.1 GCA_025352865.1 Chthoniobacter sp.
CTCGGCGACGAAGAAACCCGACCCCGCGCACATGGACAGCCTCCTCGGTCTGCTCGCGAAGCACGACTTCCGCGACGCCAGCCGCATCGGCGCATGGAGCAACGTGAAGCCCGGCGAGCAGACGCTCGAATGGGATCTCACCCCGCTGCTCGCCAAGGCCACCGGCGAGTACGCGCTCGCCCTCGATTTCCGCTGGACCGCAGGCGATCCGCTCGCGCTCAAAGCCGTGCGTCTTTTTGAAAACGACACCGAGCTGAACGCCGACACGCAGGCCTCCAGCGCCGATGCCACGCTGCGCCCCGCCGTCTTCAGCGTGCGCCTGCCGCAACCCAAGCCCGGCGCGAAATACGTGGTCCGCGCGACCGCGACCGGCGGTGCGGACAGCGCGGGCGTGGTGCTCTCACGCGCGGAACCCGCGGCCACTTTCAACAAGGAAGAATGGGCCGGCATCGGCGGCTGGGGCGGCAAGGAAATCAAGGCCGCGCCGGAAATCACCGACGGCTGGCACGAGCTGGAGTTTGACGCGAGCAAGTTCCTCCGCGAGCCCGGCCCCGTCTTCGTGCTCTTCAAATACAACAGCTACTCCAGCCCGCGCGTGATGAACGCGCGCCTCTTCGTCGATGGCCGCGAAGTCGCCGGCGACCTCCACTCCTGCAACCCCATCTCCAGCGCGAACACGATGTACGCGCTGCGTCTTCCCTCCGCGTTACTGACCAGCGCGAAAGTCACCGTCCGCGCCCTTTTCACCACCGCCGACGGCTGGGGCACGGTCTATGTGAAAAAGCAACCCGAGCCGAAGAAGACCGCCAGCAGATGATTGGCGCGGGGTAGGGGCAAGTCCGCCAGCGAAGCTCTCACACCCTTTCGTGACAGGTTGGTCGTCAAGCCGCTCGCGTCGCGCGAAAGCGGCGTGTAGGAAGGGCGCGTGAAATCCCTGCCGCTGCGCGAACGCATCCTCCGTCAACTCCAAGCCAAAGACTACCGCCCGATGGACAAAGTCGCGCTTTGCCTGGCGATGCGCTGGCCAAATGAAAAGCGCGGGGTGCTGAAGGAGATGCTGATCGAGATGGAAAAGGCGGGCGAAATCGCGCGCATTCGCGATGACAAGTACGTGCTGCCGCAGACGGCGGATCTCATCACCGGCACGTTGCAAGTCCACACCGGGGGCAACGCGCATCTGCTGAGCAGCACGCTGGGGACGAAGGATATTTTCATCTCCGCGGAGAATCTCGGCACGGCGATGCACGGCGACAAAGTGGTCGCGCGGGTGATGCACGAAGGGCGGCAGCAGCGCGCGGGGACGGTGGAAGGACGGGTCATCAAAATCCTCGAGCGCGTGAACAAGACGGTCGTCGGCACGCTGCAATCGACGAAGAAATTTTACTACGTCATCCCGGACGATTCGCGGCTGCAGCACGACATTTATGTGCGGCCCGCCGCGGGGCTGGCGGGACGCGAATCGCCAGTCGTTGGAAAACCCGAGCGCGGCCAGCGCAGCCACCCGCCGGCGCGGCGCGGGATGCCGGTGCCGAGGGTGGGGGACAAAGTGGTGGTGCGGCTCGACGAGTGGGAAAGCCGGCACACGAATCCCGAGGGCGAGATCATCGAGGTCATCGGACCGGCGAGCGCGCCGGGTGTGGACATGCTCTCGATCATTCGGAAGCACAATCTGCCGCTGGAATTTCCCGGCTCGGTCGAGCGCGAGGCGGAACGGATTTCGGAAAGCATCGCGCCCGACGAGATCGCGCGGCGCGAGGATTTGCGGGGCGGTTTTGTCATCACCATCGACCCGGATGACGCGAAGGATTTCGACGATGCGATCAACGTAGAGCGCACCGCGCATGGCTGGCATCTCGGCGTCCACATCGCCGATGTCTCGCACTACGTCCGGCCCGGCGGCGCGCTGGACAAGGAGGCGCGCGCGCGGGGCAATTCCACGTATCTCGCCGACCGCGTGATCCCGATGCTACCCGAGCGGCTGAGCAATGGCATCTGCTCGCTCAAGCCCGGCGTCGAGCGGCTCACGTTTTCCGCATTCATCGAGTTCGATTCCGCCGGGCGCATTCTCAAGACGCGCTTCGCCCGCACCGTGATCAAAAGCGCCGCGCGGCTCACCTACCGGCAGGCGTTTGCCATTTTGGAAAACCGCACGCCGCCGCCCACGCCGAACTACGAGCGCGGCGGCACCGTGCATCTCGACTCCGCGCCCGTCCCACTCACGGTCACT
>JANXSB010000576.1 GCA_025352865.1 Chthoniobacter sp.
GCTGACCCAATCGCGCATCGAGATCGACGTCGCCGCCAACCGGGGCGAAGCCCAGCTCGCCGAAGCCCAGCGCCTCGCCAAACGCGACATCGCGCTCGCAGAGGGCCAGTCGCAAACGCAGCGCCTCTTCGGCGAAGGCGAGGCCGCGCGCATCTCGCAGACCGGTTTGGCGGAAGCCGCCGTCTTCCTGCAAAAAATCAAAGCCTACGGCGACGCCCGCCTCTTCTCGCTGAATCATCTCAGCGATCAGTTCAGCAAGAGCACCCAGCCGCTCGTGCCCGACCGCGTCTTCATCACCGGCGGGAAAGACGGCGAGGCCAACTCGCTCAACCTGCTCACCACGCTCCTCAATCTGCTCATCTCCGACAAAGGCGGCATCCAGATCGGCGAAGGAAATCCCGACCTCGCCGAGCTGGAAAAAACCATCGCCGCCGCGCAGGCCAAAGCCGCGGCATCAGCCTCCGCAAAGGCGTAGCGGGCGACCCTCACCGCGCAGCGGGGTAGGGACGGCACTCCGTGCCGTCCGCGAACGTGAACCCGCGCCCACCGCCTCGCTGCGCTCGCCCCGGACAGCACGGAGTGCCGTCCCTACGGCTTCGGCTCCGGCGCGAGCGCGGAGTCGATGGCTGCGAAGTTTTTCACATCCTCCGAGACGAAGTGCCACCACTCGTCGCGCAGCGTCCAAAACCCCGCGTGAACCATCGCCCTTTGCAGCGTCAGCAGATTCGCCGCGACGACCGGATCCTTCCCGCGATAGATGCGCCCGGCCGCGGGCGAGAAGTCGTCGAAGTCTGTGGGCATCGGCATCTCGCGGCCTTTCGCATCGACCAGCGTCACATCCACGCCCGCGCCGAAAGTGTGTAGCGAACCGCCGCGCGCGGGCTCGCCCACGTATTCGGGATTCTTGATCGCATCCCACAAAATCTGCTGCGCCCACGCGGGCCGGTAGGCGTCCCAAATCTTCAGCCCGACGTTGTGCGTTTGCAGTTCCTCCTGCGCCTTTTTCAGCCGCAACGCCACGCTCCGCCGCAGCAGGCAGCGCGCGTTCGGCGGATAAATCGGCCCGCCGGTGACATTGCGCGCCGTCGCGTAACGCAGCTCGATGACGATCGACGGACACACCGCCGCAACCTCCACCATCGGCTCCGCGCGCAGGTCGAGCGGACGCGCCGCCGCGGGCTTTTCCTTCGCGGTCGCGAAAGGTGCGACCGCCAGCCAGGCCAGCATCGCGAGCGTCAGTCGGCGATTTTTCTCCGGGAAAAAACTCATGCGCGCGGAGCGTAGGCGCCGCGCCGCGCGCGGGCAATTTCCTTGTCGCGCCGGGACGCGTTTCTATCATCCGCGCCCGCATGCACCGCCCAGATTTCCCGTGGCTTTTCCACGCCGCCAAGTGGCTGGGCAACGGCGCGTGCTACCTCGCCGCGCTAGCCGCGAGCGCCCTCGCCATCGGCGCGTGGCTGCCGTTTCCCGACGTGCCGGACATCGCCGCGAAGTGGCGCTACTACGCGGAAAACAAGGACCGCTTCGACACGATTTTCGTCGGCTCCAGCCGCTTCCGGCACCAGATCATCCCGCGGCTTTTCGACGAGCAGACCGCCGCGCACGGTGCGGCCACGCGCTCGCTCAACCTGTCCTATTCCGGCATGTGGCCACCGGAGAATTTCTATTTCCTGCGCCAGCTTCTCGCCCTCCGGCCCGCGCATCTGAAATGGGTCGTCTTCGAGGTCATCGACGGCAAGACACGGCTCGATGAGCGCGATGCCGCGACGCTGCGCACGGCCTACTGGCACGACTGGCTGCACACCCGCATGGCGTGGCGCATGGTCACGGAAATGTCCTCCAGCCCGCCGCTCGAAAAACTCCGACTGCGGCTGCTGCATGCGCGGATTTTCCTGCGGCAATCCACGCATCTCGGACGCGGCGCGGAGTGGGTGGAAAAGCGTTTCCATCCGCCGAAAATTCCGCCGCCGCCCGAGTGGATCGCGCGGCTCGGATTCGACCCGGAGCCGGAGCCGGGCGTGCTCACCGGGCCGGCGCTCGCGGAGTATTTGGCAACATGCGAACGCCTCAAAAAGCCGCGCCCGCCGACGAGCCTCCGCCCCGGTCTGCTCGACGCGCTGCGGGAAATCCACGCCGCGGTGCGGGCCGCCGGAGCCGAGACGATTTTCGTCCTCCCGCCCTCGGTCAGCATCGGCGACAACATCGCGGGCCTGCCCGATGCAATGCCCGTCATCCTCTTCAACGACCCGCACGAATATGCCCGGCTGTATGAGCCCGAACTCCACTACGATGCCGGGCATCTGAACGAGAAAGGTGCCGCCGAATTTTCCCGCCTCCTCGCGGAGCGTTTCGCAGCCTGGGAGCGCGGACGGCGCTAGACTTGCGGGCCGCGATCCGGGGGATTTCCTTGTCGCACCGGGTCGCGTTTCTATCATCCGCACCCGCATGCCATCCGCTCGCTTTTCACCACCCAGGCGCGCGGTGCAGGGGCTGCTCAACGGCGCGTGTTTCGCCGCGGCCTTCGTCGCGAGCGCCGCGTGCATCGGCTGGCGCCTGCCGTTTCCCGCTGTTCCTGCGATCGGCCCGAAGTACCACTACCTCGCCGAAAACATAGGCCGCTTCGACACGCTCTTCATCGGCTCCAGCCGCGTTTTTCACCAGATCGATCCGCAGCAGTTCGATGCCGAAGTCGCCGCGCGCGGCGGGCGCACGCAGTCCGCGAATCTCGCCTACGACAGCCTCTGGCCGCCGGAGAGTTTTTACTTTCTGCGCCGCCTGCTCGCGCTGCGCCCGCCGCGCCTGCGCTGGGTTTTCATCGAGCTCATGCAGCTCAATGTGAACCTCGAAACGCGCAACGACCGGACTCTGCGCACCGCCTACTGGCACGACTGGCGGCACACCGCGATCGCGTGGCGCGACATCTTCGCTTCGCCGCGGAAGCCGGCCGAAAAATGGCGGCTGGCTGCGGAGCACGCGGTCATTTTCGTGCGCTGGAAGGCGAACCTC
>JANXSB010000582.1 GCA_025352865.1 Chthoniobacter sp.
ACGAGTTCGGCCACGAAGCGGTCATACGGTTTGTTTTCCACCAACGCGCGGTGCAGCCAGCCGCTGATTTGTTTGCGTCCTCCGTCGATGAACCCCGCGCCCTTGTAATCATTGCGCAGCAGATCGTTCCAAAATGTGAGCCAGTGGTCGGCGTAGCCGCCCTTGTCCGCGAGCAGCGTCGTCACGAGCTGCGCGCGTTTGTCCGCAGCGGGGTCGGCGAGAAAGGCGTCGAGCTGTTCCGGCGTCGGGAGCAGGCCGATGACATCGAGATACGCGCGCCGCGCAAAGGCGCGGTCGTCGATCGCGTTTGGAAACGCCACGCCTTTTGCCGCGAAGTAGCGCGAGAGCACATCGTCGATCGGATGCACGCTCGGCCGCTCCGCCAGTGCCACAGCGCGCGGATGCAGGTTCTGCGGCTGCGGCTTGGCGAAAGTGATCCCCGCCGGCCACGCCGCGCCCTGGTCGATCCACGCGCGCAGCAGCCCCACCTGTTCCGGCGTCCATTTCGTCCCCTTCTTCGGCATCGCCGTGTCCGCATCCAGCCCGCTCACCGCCTCCACGATCAGACTCTCCGCGCTCTTCCCGAGCACCGCCGCCGCACCCGTGTCGCCGCCTTTCATAAAGGCCTCGCGCGTCTCGATGCTCAGCCCGCCCTTGTCCTTCCCCTTCGCGTGACACTTGATGCACGCCGCCTCGAAGAGCGGCTTGATGTCCTTTGCGAAATCCACCGTCCGCGCCGCTGCGGGCGGCAGTTTTGCCGCCTGCTCCGGCGAAAGCGCCCACGCCAAAGGCGCGGCGCAGAGCAGCAGGGCAAAGGCGATGCGGACGGATTTCATGGCGCGATGAATAGTCGGCCAAACTCATTTCGATAGCCAATTTTTCCCGATTCAATGCGACCCCTCGCGGCGGAAGCGGCTGGGCTTTGCGCTCTGCGACGCCGCGAGGTTTTGGAGTGCGCCAGTGCTCTGGCGCTTTCGAGGTGCGCGCGGTGACGGCTCGTGGTCCACGCGCCATTAGCGCGCCATCCCGAAAGCGGCGGAGCACCGCCGCACTCCAAAACGCTGTCGCGTCGCGCGAACCCGTACTCGTCGAGGGGGGACGAAAAACCGCGTGCTGGGCCGACCCTTGACGCTCCCGCGCCTGCGTAGTCACTTGGCGGCTGCCATGCGTTTCACTCCCCTCGCCTGCTCTTTCGCACTCGCTTTCACCGCCCTCCGCGCGGAGGACGCGCCGCCCGCGAAGGCTGATGAATCCAAGCTCCCCGGCCACTCGCTGAACGGCGAAGCTTTCAACGAGGGGCCGCGTCAGGCGGCGGTGCTGATGCCGGGGACGGGCGATGTGCGCTTTCCGGTGACGACGAAGAACGAGCTGGCGCAGAAGTTTTTCACGCAGGGCGTGGGGCAGTTGCACGGGTTCTGGTACCTCGAGGCGGAACGCTCGTTCCGCCAGGTCGCGGCGCTGGATGCGGACTGCGCGGCGGCTTACTGGGGCATGGCGATGGCGAACATCAACAACCCGAAACGCGCGGGGGATTTCATCAAGCTGGCGGAGGCGAAGAAGGACAAGGCGAGCCGGCGCGAGCAGTTGTGGATCGAGGCGTGGGCGGCGTTTTATGCCGACTCGAAAAAGGACGAGGGCGACCGGCGCGAGGCTCTGGTGAAGGCGCTGGAGGGATTGATCTACGAATTTCCCGACGATCTCGAAGCGAAGGCGTTCCTCGTTTTCCAGCTCTGGGACAACAGCCAGCACGGCTCGCCGCTGCCCAGCCGGCTGGCCGTGGATGCGCTCGCGCAGCAGGTGCTCGCGGTAAATCCGGCGCATCCGGTGAGCCACTATCTCATCCACCTGTGGAATAGCGCGGACGGCGACAAGCGCGCGCTCATTGCCGCGGCGCATTGCGGGCAGGCGGCGCCGGGCATCGCCCACATGTGGCACATGCCCAATCACACGTTTTCCAATCTGCACCGCTACGCTGACGCGGCGTGGCAGCAGGAGGCGTCGGCGCGCACGGACCACGCCTACATGGCGGCGTCGCGGATCATGCCGGAGCAGATTCACAACTACGCGCACAACAATGACTGGCTGGTGAAGAACCTCGCCTACATCGGGCGCGTGCAGGACGCCGTCGATCTCGCGATGAATCTCGTCGAGCTGCCGCGGCTCGATGCCACGCACAGCCAGGCCTACAATCTCGGGCGCGAGCGTCTCTTGGAGACGCTGGTGCGTTTTGAAATGTGGGGCGACCTCGCGATGCTCGAAGGCTCGATGTATCTGGCGCGTGATGAGAAGACGGAGATCGAGGCGCGGCGGCTCGCGGCACTCGGCGTGGCGTGGTTCAGTTCGGGGAAAAAGGAGGAAGGCGAGCGCGAGTTGAAGGCGCTGGAGACGTTGCTGGAAAAGACGCGCGCGGATCGCGTGGCGGCGGCGGATGCGGCGGAGGCGAAGGCGAAGACGGAAAAGAAATCCGCAGACGTTTCCGCGAAGGCGATGGCTGATGCGATGAAGGGTTTCGCGTATCCTCTTTCCACGACGGAGGCGGCGATTGCCGAGGTGAAGATTTACCAGGCGCTCAACGACGCGCGGCCCGACGCGGTGAAGCCGCTGCTCGAAGCGGCGCGCGACATTCCATCCGAGCGCCGCGCGCGCATCTATCTCGCGATCGGCGACAAGGACGAAGCGGTGAAACTCGCGAAGCAGGCGAGCGACCCGGACCCGGCGCAAGTGCAGCCGCTCGCGAACTTCGCCGGGGTGCTGTGGCGCGCGGATAAAAAGGACGCGGCACGCGAGGCGTTTGAAAAGCTGCGCAAGCTTTCCGCGCAAATCGAAATCGATCTCCCCGTGTTCGAGCAGCTCGCGCCCATCGCCGCGGAACTCAAGCTGGCAAAGGATTGGCGGGTGCCGGCGACACTAGCCACCGACACCGGTGTGCGCCCGGATTTGAAATCGCTCGGCCCTTTCCGCTGGCGTCCGTCCGCCGCGCCGTCGTGGAGCCTGCCGGATGGCGACGGCAAAGCGCACGCGCTCGCGGACTACAAGGGCAAGCCCGTGCTCGTAGTCTGCTACCTCGGCAGCGGCTGCGCGCGGTGCATCGAGCAGCTCAATGTTTTCGCGCCGCTCACCGCTCAGTTTGCCGACGCGGGAATCCAAATCATCGCCGTGAGCACCGACTCGGCGAGCGGCCTGCACAAGACTTTCGAGCAGGCGAAGGATGCGAAGGGTTTCCCCTTCCCCATCGTCGCCGACGCGGACTTCGGCACGTTCAAGGCGTACCGCGCGTTCGATGATTTCGAGCACATCCCGCTGCACGGGACGTATCTCATCGACGGCGACGGCTTCGTGCGCTGGCAGAACATCAGCTACCAGCCTTTCCGCGACGCCGCGTGGCTGCTCACGGAAAGCAAACGCCTGCTCACGGTGCCGGCGGTGGATGACGCCGCGACGGCGGCGAATTAGCTAGAGCTTGGCCTCGCGGCGGGAGAGGAGGGCGATGAAATCGGCGGGCGTCTCGGCGGCGCGGAGTTCGCGCTCGGCGGCGGGATCTTTGAAAACGCGGGCGAGGAGGCCGACGATGCGGAGATAATCCGCCGCGAGCGCGCGCGGGACGGCGATGCAAAAAATGTAGCGCACGGGCAGCTCGACGCTGGAAAAAATCACGCCCGCCGTGCTGCGTCCGACGCTCATCACCATCGTGCTCACGCATTCACCGCGGGTGTGCGGGATGCAGATGGCGAAGCCGCCTTCGGTTTCCGGAAGGCACGGCGCGGAGGCGTGGACGCCGGTGAGGAGCGCGCTCCAATCCACCACCGCCACATCGCTTTTCACCAAGGCCGCAACTTCATCAATGACCGCCGCGGGCGTGATCGCGGCGAGTTCGAGCGAGACGTGCGCAGCGGGCAGGATGTCGGCGAGGGTAATCATACGGCGGTGCCGCTCCATTTCAGTTTCTGGCGGAGCACTTCAAAAAAGGAAGTGCCGGGCAGCATCGCGAGCGGGAGGCGCTGCGGGGCCTGCGTGATGCGGATGACATCGCCGGGCAGCACGCGCACGGAAGCCTGGCCGTCGATGGAGAGAAAAATTTCCGGCTCCTCGCGGCAGGGCGCGATTTCGATGCGCGAGTGCTCGCTGACGAGCACGGGCCGCATGGTGAGGACGTGCGGGCAGATGGGTGTGATGACGAAGACACCGCTGTCCGGCGTGAGCACCGGGCCGCCGGCGCTGAGCGAGTAGGCGGTGGAGCCGGTGGGCGTGGCGACGATGAGGCCGTCGGCGTTGTATTCGCTGAGCGTGGCGCCATCCACGGCGACGTTGAGTTTGATGAGGCGGGAAAGTTCCCCGCGGCTGATGACGGCGTCGTTCAGCGCGATGTAGCGCGCGGTGGTCTGCGCGCCGCGGATGATCTGCACGTCGAGCAGGGCGCGCTCGCTGAGCTGGTAGGTGCCGGAGGCGATGGCATCGAGCGCCTGCGGCCAGGCGGCGGCGCTGACGCAGGTGAGGAAACCGAGCGTGCCGAGATTGATGCCGAGGATCGGGCGGAACTCGTCGCGGAGTTCGTGCAGGACTTGGAGAATCGTGCCGTCGCCGCCGAGAACGAGGAGCAGTTCACAATCGCGGACGAGATCGGCAATCGTCGCCGAGGAATCCGCGCCGATGAGATGGGCGGCGCGCTTTTCCAGCACGAGCGGAAGCGCGCGCTGCACGCACGCGCGGGCGATGGCGTGGACGAGTTCGCCGGCTTCCGCCTTGCCGTCGTTGGCGATCAGGCCGATGCGCGCAGACATGCGAGAAATTCCTTGTTGCCCTCGCCGCCGAGGATCGGCGACTCGATGACGCCGCGCCATTCACTCGCCGGCAGCGTGGCGGCGAAGGCGCGGATTTTTTCCACCGCCTGCGCGTGCAGCGCGGGATCACGGATGACGCCGCCACGGCCCACGTCCTCCTTGCGGAGTTCGAATTGCGGCTTGATCAGCGGGACGATCACGCCGCCATGACTCAGCAGCGCGGCGGCGGGAGGCAAGATCAAAGTCAGCGAGATGAAGGACACGTCGATGACGCAGACCGCGATGGGCTCAGGAATGTCGGCGCGCGTGAGATGGCGGGCGTTGAGTTTTTCGCGGACGATGACGCGTGGGTCGCTGCGGATTTTCCAGTCGAGCTGCGAGTGGCCCACGTCGATGGCGAAGACTTTGGCCGCGCCGTGCTGGAGCAGGCAGTCGGTGAAGCCGCCGGTGCTCGCGCCAATGTCGAGACACGTCGCGCCGGTCGGGTCGATGGCGAAATGGGCGAGCGCGGCTTCGAGCTTGAGGCCGCCGCGCCCGACGTAGCGCTCGGTGCTTTTGACGGAAATGGCGGCGTCGTCCGCGATCTTCGTTCCGGCCTTGTCGAAGCGCTGTTCATTGACAAAAACCGCGCCGGCCATGATCGCGCGCTGCGCCTTTTCGCGGGACTCGAAATAGCCGCGGGCGACGAGGAGTTGGTCGAGGCGTTGTTTGGCGGCGGGCATTTCGTGGCCGGGAAGGAAACCGCGAAATGGCTTGAATCCGAGTCTTTTTCCAAAGAAACACACCGCCCCGCCATGCCCGAAGAAAACCTACGCGAAGCGATCAAAGAGATGATGGTCGAGAACCTGATGCTCAAAGTGCCGAAGGAGGAGATCGCCGACGATCTCCCGCTCTTCGGCCCGAACGGGCTCGGGCTGGACTCGATCGACGCGCTGGAGCTGGTCGTTTCGCTGGAGAAAAAATTCGGCGTGAGCGTGCCGAATTCCGAGACCGCGCGGCAGGCGCTGGCGACGGTCAATGCACTGCACGATTACGTGGTGGCAAACCGCAAGGCGTAAGCGGCGGCCTACGCCTCCGTCTCCGCCGCGTTGATCGCGTCGATGAGCTGGCGGATGCGCCCGAAATTCTTCCGTTTCGGCGTGAGGACGAGGCGCGGGAGCGCGGCGATTTCGGGTTCGTTCTGCTCCTCGGGGAGCGCGGTGGTTTGCACGATCTCGCCGCCGACGAGGATGTCGGCGAAGCCCTCGTTGAGCTGCGCGACGGCGGAGGGCGCGAGCCTTTTCCCGAGGCGAATGACGAGGCGCTGGCCGACCCAGCGGTAGCTGCGAAAGGTGCGGTAGAACTGCGCGATCTCGGCGATGGCGTCGTCCACGCTGTGCGTCATTTTGAAAAGGTGGAAGTCATCCGCGGAGATGAGGCCGAGCTGGAGCAGGTCGTCGCGGAGAAAGCGCAGCCATGTTTCCCAATAGCGCCCGCCGGGTTTGTCCACCATGACCACGGGGAGGATGCGCGCCTTGCCAGTCTGCATGAGCGTGAGCACCTCGAAGCCTTCGTCCATCGTGCCGAAGCCGCCGGGGAAGAGCGCGACGGCGTGCGTCTCCTTGAGGAAGTTCAGCTTCCGCGTGAAGAAGTATTTGAAATTGATGAGCTTCGGGTCGCCGTGGATCGTTTCATTCGCGCGCTGCTCAAAGGGCAGGCGGATGTTGAGGCCGAAGCTGTTTTCGCGGCCCGCGCCGCGCTGGGCCGCGCCCATGATGCCTTCGCCGCCGCCGGTGATCGTCATGTAGCCGTGCTCCTCGTGCATGCGGCGGGCGAAAATTTCCGCCGCGAGAAATTCGGGCGCGTCGGGCGCGGTACGGGCGGAGCCGAAGACGACGACCTTTGGCACATGGCGGTAGGGCGCGAAGATATTGCCGGCGTAGCGCAGTTCCTTGAGCGAGCGGCTGAAGAGCTTGAGGTCGGCGGTGCTTGTCTGGTCGCGCCCGAGCTTGAGCGAGGTGATGACCATCTCGGCGATCAGCTCGCGGTCGTTCGCGCAGCCCGCATCGCAGACGAGCTGGCGCACGCGGTCGTCGAGCGCCGCGTCGCCGGTGGTGGCGCGGCGGCCGGGCACGGGGGGAAAATTGCTGGCGGTGAAATCGGGCATGCGGGGAAGTTGAGAGTTGAGAGTTGAGAGCCGCTGGCTAGTTTGCGCGCCCGCTTATACAACGCCGCGGCTTTCAACCCACAACTCTCAACTTTCCGCCCCAATGATCATCGTCATCAAACCCCACACGTCGCGCGCGCAGGTCGATGAAGTCATGGCCGAAGTGCAGAAGCTCGGCTACGACCCGCGCCCGATCTTTGGCACCGAGCTGACGATCATCGCCGCCATCGGCGACGAGCGGACCCACCACCGGCTCGAATCGCTCAACGCGATGCCGCAGGTCGAGAAAGTCATGGCGGTGCAAAAGCGTTACAAGCTCGTCAGCCGCGAGTCGCATCCCGGCAATTCCGTCGTCGATGTCGATGGCGTGAAAGTGGGCGGCGACAACTTCGTCCTCATGGCCGGGCCGTGCTCGGTGGAAAGCGAGGAGCAGCTCATCTCGACGGCGCGCGCAGTGAAGGCGGCGGGCGCGACGATCCTGCGCGGCGGCGCTTTCAAGCCGCGCACGTCGCCCTACGAATTCCAAGGGCTCGGCAGCGAGGGGCTGCGGCTGCTTTCGCTGGCAAAAAAAGAAACGGGGCTGAAAATCATCACCGAGGTGCTCAGCGAGCGGCATGTCGAGGAGGTCTGCGCGCACACCGACATCCTGCAGATCGGCGCGCGCAACGCGCAGAATTTCCAGCTCCTCATCGAGTGCGCGAAGAGCGGAAAACCGATCCTGCTCAAGCGCGGGCTGAGCGAAAAAATCGACGAGTGGCTGCTCGGCGCGGAATACATTCTCGCGCACGGCAACGCCAACGTGATGTTTTGCGAGCGCGGCATCCGCACCTTCGAGACCTACACCCGCAACACGCTCGACCTCGCGGCGGTCGCCGCGGTGAAACGCGAATCGCACCTGCCGGTGATCGTCGATCCCAGCCAGGGCTGTGGTCGCGCGGACCTCGTGCGGGCGCTGTGCAAAGGCGCGGTGGCGATGGGTGCGGACGGGCTGCTCATCGAGGTGCATCCGCATCCCGCCGAGGCGCTGAGCGACGGGCAGCAGCAGGTGGATTTCGCGGGCTTCGCGGATTTGGCGAAAGACCTCCGGCCGATCCTTCAAGCCGTCGGGCGCACCGTCTAGTCACCGCGGTTTCGTGCGTTCGTATTCCGCCTGCGCTTGCGGGAGCAGGTCCTTGAGCTGCGCGATGCGCGTGGCGTCGGAGGGATGCGTGGACATGAATTCCAGCGGCTTACCACCGGCCGACGACGCCTCGCTCATGCGCTGCCAGAAATCCACCGCCTCGCGCGGATCATAGCCGGCGCGGGCCATGTAGAGCAGGCCGACTTTGTCCGCCTCGCTCTCGTGCTCGCGGCTGAACGGCAGCAGCAGCCCGTACTGCGCGCCCGCCCCGATGGCCCCCATGATCGCGCGCTGCTGCTCGTAGCTCATGTCACCCAGCGAAGTCTGCACGCCCGTCATCAGCGTCTGCGTAGCCTTTTGCTGGAGCAGCCGCTCGGAGCCGTGGCGCAGCGTGGCGTGCGCCATTTCGTGACCCATCACCGTGGCCAGCCCGGCCTCGTTTTGCGCCACGGGAATGATGCCGGTATAGACCACGATCTTTCCGCCCGGCAGGCAGAAGGCATTCACCTGCGGGCTGCTCACGAGCGACACGCGCCAGTCGAAAGTTTTCGCCGCCGGGCCGGTCGCGCCCGAGAGCCGCTGCGCCACGCGTTTGACCAGCTCGTAGTCCGGGCCGGAGTCGATGGTCTGCGCCTCCTGGAGCACCTGCTGGTAGCTTTGCAAACCGAGCGTCTCCTCCTGCTGCGGATTGAGCGCATGGCGGGCGGTGCGCCCGGCTTCGTTGGTGATTTTCTCGGAGGAGAAATACTGGTAGCAGACGACCAGCACGGCGATGCCGATGGGCAGGGCGCGGACGAGGAGGCGGCGTGGGTTCATGGGTGGCTCCTTGGTGACGTTTCAAACTAAGAACGGTGCTTGGCGTACCAAACCACGAACACCGCTCTCACATGCCGCTCGGCGGCGCTTTTGCGCAGATCGAACTGCGCGTTGTAAGCCGCCATTGTCGGATACAAATGCTTTGGATTGTCTGCCGCGCTCCTGTCATCCACCGCCAATAGGTCATGGTCCGGGAGACAGCGGCGCGGCCCTAGCACCGGCGGCGTCTGGATGTCATTCGGATACGTTGTAAATGAGCGCCACCATTGGCCGCTGATCAGCTTGCCCTGCCAGTAAGTGCGGGTCTGCGCTTCGCTCAGCGCTGGCTTGTCATTGTTAATGGAGAAACGCGTGCGACTAAAGACCGCATCTTGCTTCGCTCCCGGATTGATCGGCTGCGCTGGATCGTAGAGTGGCAGCTTGCCGGCGATCGGCGCAACGACGTGACCGTAAAGGCTGTGCGCGTAAAAGTCCGCCACTGCGTGACACGCGAGACCCAGATCGCCCACATCGCCGCTGGCGAGGCGCTGCTGAATCCGCTGCCAGCCATCACCGATGTAAGCAAAATCGCAGTGGTCGCGCGGATCATAGCTCAGGACGTTCGCATCCACCGCCAGGCTCGCCGACTTCACCGTGAACCGCTCGAACCAGGACGGCTCCTTCATCTGGTTGTCAAAGATGTCATTATGGACACCCATCGCGAACGCAGGGTCGTAGTGTTTCCAAAATTTGCGGCGGCCAAGATAGGTATCCAGATCACGCGAACGCTTTTCCCCATTCGGCCCATGCACGCGCCAGAGATGATCGCGGTTGAAGACAAACAGCGGCTGATATTCGTAGCTCGCCGCCGCCACCGCTGGCTTGGGCTTCATCGCCGATTTCGCGCGCAGGTGCTGGTCCACGCGCTCCAGCGGATCGAGAATCATCCACGCGCCGCCTTCCAGTTGATACATCACCCACGCATGCGCGTGCCGGCTTTGCCCGCCTCCGGGATCTGTCTCCACGAGTTCCCCGAAGACGAGGCGCAGACAGCTCTGGCTGATCTCCGCCTCCCCCAGCAGCGCCATCAGCAGGAAAGCCAGATCCTCGCAGTCGCCACCGCCATTCGCCAGCGTCTCGGCGGGCAGCAGCCACTCCTCACGCCCGCGTCCCTTCACCGACAGGTAGCGGAACTTTCCGAACGCCTCGATCACGCAGCGCATGCGAAAGTCGAAGCTCCCTTTTTTCCCGATGAAAAACCGTTCCTTTTCCTCCCACGGACGGCCGTCCACAATCTTGTCCAATAGGAAATTTCGCACCTCGGCGCTGTGCTCGACGGCCAGAAATTCACGCACATCAATATCCAGTGACACGCGTTTGCTGCCCGGCACAAGGCGGGCCGCGGTGACGAGCGGGGAGACTATCTCGTCTCCCGCCCAGTTGTAAGAAAACGTCCGGTTAATTCTGCTGATGTTTAAGCACATAGTCTTGGTAAGTTGATGGGTTCAGTGGTTCACAATCCGCCTTTGAAGGCTTTGTCTAACACGGCGGGGAGCAGGGCGTCGAGTTCGGCGGCGGTCTCGGCTTGCAGGCGTTTCAGCGCGTCCACCTGCGCTTGGAGCGCGTCGAGTTCGGCAACGATACGTCGTTGTTCGGGGAGCGATGGGACGGGAATCGGCATTGCTTCGAGTTTTGGTTGGGAAATCTTAGGCATTGTTGAACTCGTCCCACTGATTTGTGATGCGATATACTCGCGCGCCTCGGATGAATGGAAAAAGGACGACACAAACGATGTCTCGGCTTTTGTCGAATCCAGACGAACGCGGATGAGAAGGTCGGGCATCGCGCATTTTGCTGGCTCACCACGGTAAACTGCGGCACGTCCAACGAATTCGGGACTGTTGCCTCGACTAACAATGATGTCGCCAACCATTAGCCAGTAACGCGAATCCGACGGCAGGTTTACGTCCACAAGTTTGGTTTCTAGCGGATTGAACTTACCTGTGTTGACCACGCCTACCTTGGCAAAGCAAACGCCTGAGCCGAGTCGCGAAGCAGGAACAGAAAGCCCATTCATCAACGGTTCAGACAAAATTTCACGAAGCGGTTTTCCACGCGCGCTCGTTTTCCTCGCGACTGGTCCACCATGCGATGAGCGGGGCGAATTCCTCGAACTGGATGGGTGCGGTTTTGGTGTAGTTCTTCCGGCCTTCGGGGAGCGGGTGCTCGTAATACCAGACCTCGCGCGTCGGCCCGGAGCGGTCGAAGAAAAGGAGGTTCGTGGGGATGCCGGTGTAGGGCGCGAAGACGCCGTTCGGGAGGCGGACGATGGTGTGGAGATTGAACGTGCGGAGCAGCTCGTCCTTGATGCGCGCGCAGACGCCATCGCCGAAGAGCGTGCCATTCAGGACGACGACGGCGGCGCGGGCGGGGCGTCCGGCCTTGCCCGGCTGGCGTCGCAGCCGCCGCATGATGAGCTGGAGGAATAGGAGCGCGGTCTCGGCGGTCTGCTTGTCTTCGGGGAAATTGCCCTGGATGCCGCGCTCTTCCTCGCCGCCGAAGGGCGGATTGGTGACGATGACATCCACGCGATCCTTTTCGCCGATCTCGGTGAGCTTGTGGCGGAGCGCGTTGCCGGGATCGATCTGCGGGGCGTCGAGGCCGTGCAGGAGGAGGTTCATCTGGCAGAGCAGATACGGGAGCGACTTTGGCTCGCAGCCGAGGAGCGAACGCTCCTGCAGGGTGCGGCGGTCGGCGACGGTCTTCACCTGCCGGCTGAGGTGCGTGAAGGCCTCGACGAGAAACCCGCCCGTGCCCGAGGCCGGGTCGAGCACCGTCTCGCCGAGCTGCGGGTCGGTGACGGCGACCATGAGGCGGACGACGGCGCGCGGCGTGTAGAATTCGCCCGAGTCGCCCGCCGCGTCGCGCATCTCGCGGAGCATGGATTCGTAGAGCGCGCCGAGGGTGTGCAGCTCGTCGTGCGAGGTGAAGTGGATGCCGGCGACTTTGTTGATGACATCGCGCAGCAGGTAGCCGCTGCCCATGCGGTTTTGCACGCCTTTGAAAACGGTGGCGATGACCTCGCGCCGGTCGTCGCCATTGTCGCTGGTGAGTTTGCGCAGATACGCGAAGAGCCCCGGCCCGCGCCGTCCGTCGGGCCGCGTGCATTCGTCCTGATTGATGAAGGCGAGGAGTTCATCACCCGTGACGCCCTGCGCACTCGCCGCCCAATCGCGCCAGCGGTAAGGCGGCTCCAGCGCCGGCTTGAATTTCTTGCCAGCCAGCTTCGCCTCCTCCTCGCGCTGGAGTTCCAGGTCATCGAGGAACTTCAGGAACATGACCCAAGTGAGCATCGGCAACCGATCGAGGTCGCCATTGAGCCCCTTGTCCTTGCGCATGATGTCGCGTGCGGATTTGAGGAGGGAACCGAGGGATTGGGCGGTGGTGGCGGGAGCGTTAACTGTCTTTGCCGGCATAAAGAAGATTCTGCATTTTCTGCGCTTCCTGAAGCAGTGCGACCTCATCTGGTGCGAGGTCGATTATCAACGGTTCAATGCCGAGTTCCTTTCCTGCAAATCCAACCCAAGTATTCAGCGAAGTTAAAAGCACGGCTGCTTCAGGGTCCACAAACACAATGTAGAGCTTCACCTTCTTAGTCTCCCAGTCAGGCTGGCCCTGAGCCCAGTGTTGCAGCAAAACAAGCTTCAAAATATCTTTCGCCACTTTCGCTTTCTGCGCCGGCTTCAATTTGCCGATGTGGGCAAAGATTTCAGCCGCTACAATTTTCTCAGAGTCGGTGTAGAAAGCGTCAATTTCAAAGCGAACTCCTTTCTGTGGTTTGAAACATTGCGGCTTCGGTCGAGATTTCAGGCCGAGCCGTTCGGCCATTAGACCCAACACTTTGTCTTCAACCTCACGTTGTGGCGCGGAGTTACTATCTGAACGTTTGGCGAGCATTGTATTTTAAGTCTTAGCTACGCCGCATAAAGGAGCGTTTGAAGTTCGGTGACTGCGGCGCGGAGCTTATCGGCCCCTCCAAAAACTTTGATGATGTCGCCAACCTGTCCGTGCTCGGAAACTGGCGGCACTTTCAGCACGTCCGGTAACACGAACTGCGCGGCACCGTGCTCGGCGTATTTTTCGAGAAGCTCGTCGAGAATCTGCCGTGCCTCGCTGCTCGGCAATCGAATGCGGCTCGCCGTCCCAGCCGGCCTTTTGCAAGCGGGGGACGACGAATTTGCGACAGGTATCTGCTTCCGAATCAGCCACGGGCTGGAGGTATGGCATCCACGCCAAACTTGCACGAGTGGAAATGCAGTCGGATGGAGATCAGCCGCAGCACGGGGGACGTTGCGCGAGAAACAGCGGGCGCGTCGCAGAGGCGGATGAACAAATTTGCGCCACATTTCCAGAGACGCGGCGATTTCTTTTGACGGTGGCAGCGGTGTCCCCCTATTTTCAGCCACTTTTCGATCAGGCTGCGGCGAATTTTTAGAGCGGAGAACGTTGATTCCGCTGTGTCCGCGGGCCGGTTGGAAAGTTCACCCGCACGTCACAATTTTACGATTTAAGAAGAGGTTCACTTTGAATGTTTAATGGAATTTTTGGGCTGTTCTCCAATGACATCGGCATCGATCTCGGCACGGCCAATACCCTGGTCTATGTCAAGGATCACGGCATCGTCCTGCGCGAGCCTTCGGTCGTGGCGGTGCGCGCCGGCACGAACCATGTGCTGGCCGTGGGCGATGAGGCGAAGCGGATGCTGGGGCGCACGCCGGGCAATATCGTGGCCATCCGGCCGCTGAAGGACGGGGTCATCGCGGACTTCGAGGTGACGGAGGCGATGCTGCGGCATTTCATCCACAAGGTGCATCCGCGCCGGGCGTTTTTTAAGCCGCGGCCGCGCGTGGTGATCGCGGTGCCGAGCGGGATCACGGAGGTGGAAAAGCGCGCGGTGAAGGAGAGCGCACTGCGGGCCGGGGCGCGGGAGGTGCATCTGATCGAGGAGCCGATGGCGGCGGCGATCGGTTGCGGGCTGCCGGTGCAGGACGCGGCGGGGAATATGATCATCGACATCGGCGGCGGAACGACGGAGGTGGCGCTGATTTCGCTCTCGGGCATCGTCTTCTGCCGCTCGGTGCGGGTGGCGGGCGATGAGCTGGACGAGGCGATCATCCAGTACATGAAGCGCGCCTACAATCTGATGATCGGCGAGCGCACGGCGGAGGACATCAAGATCAAGATCGGCAGCGCGTATCCGCTCGAAAAGGAGACGACGATGGAGGTGAAGGGGCGCGATCTCGTGGCCGGCCTGCCGAAGACTTTAACCATCACCTCGCAGGAAGTGCGCGAGGCTTTGCTCGAACCGATTTCGACGATCGTCGATTCGGTGCGCGTGACGCTGGAGCGCTGCCCGCCGGAGCTTTCCGCCGACCTCGTGGACCGCGGCCTGGTGCTCGCGGGCGGCGGGGCGCTGCTGCGCGGGCTCGACCGCCTGCTCACCGAGGAGACGGGCCTCCCCGTGCATGTGGCGGAGGATCCGCTGAGCGCGGTCGCCGAAGGCACGGGCCGCGCGCTGAGTGAAATCAAATTTCTGCGGCAGGTGTCCACCACGGACACGCGCCGCTCCTAAAGAATTCGCAGGCATGAATGCCTCCGCCAACCGCCCCAACCCTATGTGGAGTTTCCTCGCATGAGCCGGCGCATCGTCATCCCTTCAGTCCTCGCTTTCATCGTGCTGTCCGGGCTCGTCATCACGCTCAGTCCGCACAATATGCGGCGCGTGCAGTCGGGTTTTCTCGGCCTGATCTCGCCGTTTTTGAAAACCGGCTCGTCGGTCGAAAAGAAGTACCGCGAGTTTCGCGAGGGGTTGAAAACGCTCGATCAGCTCGAGGAGGAAAACAAACGGCTCAATGTCATCAACAAGGATCTCAGCGCGACGAACCAGACGCTGCGCGGGCTCGAAGCCGAGAACAACGAACTGCGCAAGGCGCTGGAATATCGCGCGCGGGCGATCTTCACGCTCAAGCCGGCTCGGATCATCGGGCGCGACAGCTCAACTTACTACAACAAGGTCATCATCGACCGCGGCTATGGCGACGGGCTGGACAAGGACGGCGATCAGCCGGTGCTGACCGAGGCGGGTCTGGTCGGAAAAACGAAGGAGGTCGCCGAGCATTCCGCGACCGTTGTGCTCATCGCCGATGAAGCCTGCCGGGTCTCGGCGAATGTCGAGGGCACGCAGATTCAAGGCATTGTGAAAGGCGAGCGCGTGTCCGGTACCGGGGCGCCGAATGTGGGGCTCAACCACATTCCCAAGACGGCCAACCTCCAGCCGGGGCTGAATGTTTTCAGCTCGGGAGCCGGCGGAGTGTTTCCCTCGGGCGTGCTCATCGGGCAGGTGAAGGAGTTCAAGGCCGGCGGACTCGACGGGCATGCGATCCTCATCCCGGCGGTCGATCTCACGACTCTCGAAGACGTGTTCGTCGTCATGGGGAAAAACAAATGAGCACCACCCGGCGATGATCTTCTTCGTCATTCTGGTCGTCTCGATGTTCCTCGGGCTGGTCGTGCAGCACTTCATCGGGCCGCTGCCGCCCTACGGCGTGCGCGTGCTGCTCATGCCGATCGTCATGTTCTACGGCTCGCTCGCACTGCCGGTGCCGGGGATGCTGGCGCTGACTTTTTGCGGCGGGCTGATGTGGGACGCGCTCCATGTGAATGTCGATCTCCTCGGCGAGAGCGGCAATGGGCCGCCCACCGTGGAGGTCGCGCTCGGCTGGTCTATCATCCTTTACGCGATTCTCGGCGTCCTGATGAACGGCTTCCGGCCGCTTTTCCAGCGCGGGCGCTGGGAGATTCACTGCCTGCTGAGCGGGGTCTGCACGTCCCTCATCGTGCTCGCCGAATATCTCATGCGCACCTTCCGGCAGGAGCCGGTGGTTTTCATTTTCAACCGGGAAGTCTGGTGGCGCATCGGCGGCGCGGGCCTCATCGCCGTGCTCCTCTCGCCGTTCTTCTTTTTCGCCCTGAACTACCTCGCCTTCCTCACCGGGCACGACCCGCAGCCGGAGCGCGCGGCGAAGCGCACCACCTGATATGGCGCGCAGATTTTCCCGCCGTCCGAGCGCCGAGTGGCGCGTGATTTTCCTTGGCTTCGTCATGGTCATCGCGTTCAGCGCGCTCGTCGGGAAGCTGTGGTACGAGCAGGTCTTGCGGGGCGAGTCGGTGTGGAAAAAAAAGATCGCCGGAAAATCCGAGGTGACCGTCCGCATCCCGGCGGAGCGCGGCGAGATTCGCGACCGCAACGGCGTCACCCTCGTGACCAACCGCGCGAGCTACGAGGTGGATTTCTACCTGCCCGACATGGTGCGCGGCTACCGGCGCGACTACGGCTTTGTGCCGCAGTCGGACTATTACGCCACGATCAAGCAGATGAAGAAAAAGCTGAAGGAGCCGGACGTGGTGCGGATCGTGAACGAGACCGTCATCCCCAAGCTCGACGAACTCGACCTCGCGCAGGACTACAATTCCGAGCAGCTCCAAAAGCACTACCGCAACGACACGCTCGTGCCGTTCACGTATCAGGAGGAGCTGGACTTCAAAACGATCGCGAAATTTTCCGAGCACGACCTCGGCCTGCCCGGCGTGGAGATCGCGGTGAAGCCCGTGCGCCAATACGTCTATGGCGCGCTCGCCGCGCACCTGCTCGGCTACGTCGGCGCGCCGCACGACGTGAACATCCTGCCCGACATCGGCAACTACACTTTCTACCAGCCGGACGTGGACGGAAAATCGCAGATCGAGCAGAGCATGGACAAGTATCTGCGCGGCGAGCCGGGCAAGCGCATCCTGCGCAAAAGTGTGAAGGGTGTGATCGAGGGCGAGGACCGGATGATCCCGCCGAAGTCCGGCAACAACGTCTATCTCACGCTCGACGCCCGCGTGCAGATGATCGTCGAGCAGGCGCTGCGGCATCCTTCGCTCGGGCGCGCGGCGGCGGTGGTCATCGATCCTAACAACGGCGACATCCTCGGCATGGGCTCGGTGCCCTCGTTTGACCCGAATATTTTCATCCCCAGCATCACGCCCGAGGCGTGGAAAGCGCTGGCCGATGACGAAGCCGTGCCGCTGGTCAGCCGCGCGGTCAGCGGCTTCCCGCCGGGCTCCACTTTCAAGATCATCACCGCCCTCTCCGGCCTCGGCAAAGGGCTCGCGGGAAACTCCTACAACTGCCCCGGCGGCCTCACCATCGGCGACCACTATTTCCGCTGCTGGATCGCCGACAAGCACGGCTCCCACGGCAACCTCGGCCTGACCGATGCGCTCAAGGTTTCCTGCGACTGCTTTTTCTACCAGTACGGCATCGCCGCCAGCATCGAGTCGATGGACCACATCGGGAAAATCCTCGGCATCGGCGAGCATTACGACCTCGGGCTCGGCGACGAAAAGGACGGCACGATGCCGGGGCCGGAATGGATGCGGACGAAATATCCCCAGCTCAAATGGACGAACCCACACACCGCCAACGTCACCATTGGCCAGGGCTACGTGCTCGCCAGCCCGCTGCAAATGGCGATGGCCTATTCCGCCGTGGCCAACGGCGGCATCGCCTACGAACCGCGGCTCGTCCGCACCGTGCTTACGCCCGACGGCCAGCCCGCGCTCGACGAAAACGGGCAGGTTGCCGTGCCCGACCAGCCGAAGATTCGCGGCGATCTGCGCAAGGAACTGACCAAGGAGCAGATCGACCTCGTGCGCCAGGGGCTGTGGAAAGTGGTCAATGAAAAAGGCGGGCCGGGCGGCGGCGGCACCGGCGGAAAAGCGCGGCTCGCGAACATCGTCGTGGCCGGAAAAACCGGCACAGCACAGGCGACGGACCGCGGCAAAAAGGAACACATCGCGTGGTTCTGCTGCTTCGCGCCGTTCGACAAACCGCGCTACGCGATGTGCGTGATGGTGCAGAACGGCGAGCACGGCGGCGGCGTCGCCGCGCCCGTCGCCGCGCACATCCTCGAGCAATGCCTCGCCATGGATCAGGGCACCTATAAACCCGACCTCGTCCGCCTCACCCCGGCCCGCAACCCCAATCCTTTCGCCACCATCGAAGCGCTGCCCGATTACAAGGACACGCAGAAAGTCACCGTCAACGTGGAGGAGGACAGCGCCAGTTCGCACGAGCCTTCGACAGCGAGTGTGGATCTCAAAACCGGCAAAGCCAAACCCGACATCCGCGCCTCTGCCGACGAGCGCGGCAAGGTCAAAGGCACTACTAAAAACACCACCCCCGGCAGCGCCGCCCCGCCGCCTCCACCCGAGCAAAAGCGCGGCCTTTTCGACACCATTTTCGGGCGCAAACCCGCGCCTTCTCCCAAGACTCAACCGGGGCCACCGCTCCGACCCTTCACGCACTGAACCCAACCATCCAGTGCTCAGCAAACTCTACCCCAAACTCATTTCCATGACCGAACGCGTCAAACGCCTCATCGGCCTGGCCCCGCGCCAGACCGGCAACAAACTCATCATCAACTGCGAAAAACTCGAGCGCCGCGTCGCCCTGCTCGAAAACGGCGTCCTCGAGGAATACTCCATCGAGCGGCAGACCGACCGCAACATCGTCGGCAGCATTTTCAAAGGCCGCGTCCGCAACATTGAGCACGCCCTCAAGGCGATGTTCGTGGACATCGGCTTTGAAAAAAACGCCTTCCTCCATTTCTGGGACGCCCTCCCCGCCGCGCTCGACAGCGGCGTCGA
>JANXSB010000405.1 GCA_025352865.1 Chthoniobacter sp.
CCCGCGCCGGCCGCGACGCCCGACGACATGATGCGCATTCCCGCCGCCAGCGGAGCGAATCCGGCGGCGAACGCCAACGCACCCGTGAATGCGGTGACGCTGTGGAAGCTCATCCAGGACGGCGGCTGGGCGATGGTTCCGCTCGGCTTTCTCTCGGTGGTCACGGTGATGCTCGTGCTCGTCTATCTTTTCACGTTGCGCCGGAGCGCGATCCTCACGCCGCACTATATGAATACGGCGGACGTGCTTTTGAAAAAGCGCGACTACCTCGGGCTGCTCGCCATCTCGAACCGGCACGGTGAGGCCGTGGCGCGGGTGGTGGTGCGGACGCTGGATTTTGCGACGAAGAATCCGACGGCATCCTTTGAAGTGATTCGCGAAATCGCGGAGACGGAGGCGGGCAGCCAGGCGGCGTCGCTCCAGCATCGCACGGTCTATCTCGCGGACATCGGCATGCTCTCGCCGATGATCGGGCTGCTCGGCACGGTCATGGGCATCATCCGTTCCTTCGGCCTGCTGGGCAGCGGACAGACGGCGACCTCGCGCGATCTGCTACTCGCCAACGGCGTGTCCGAGGCGCTCGTGGCCACGGCGAGCGGCCTCGTGCTCGGCATCTCGGCGATGTTTTTCTACTCCCTCTTCCGCAACCGCGTGCAGAGCCTCATCTCCGATCTCGAAATCGCCTCGGCGCACATCCTCGCGCTCATCGCGGTGAACTATAACAAGAAGCGCGAGCCTTCGCGCGTGGCCGTGGACGACGAGTTTTAAGTTTCGCCGCATGAAGCTCCGCAAACGCGCCGAGCCGCACACGCTCGGCTTCCAGATCGCGCCGATGGTGGACATCCTCCTCGTGCTGCTCTGCTTTTTCATCGTGACGTGGAGCTTTGCGAAAAAGGAGCTCGACCTGAAAGTGCGCGTGCCCTCGGCGCAGAACGCGCAGGAATCCGCGTCGGTCGTGAACCAGACCGTGCTCAATGTGCGCACGGACGGAACGGTGATTTGGAATAACAAGCCCGTGCCGCGCGCAGAGCTGCTCACGCGGCTGAAGGATTTGTCCGGGCTGTTTCCCGACTACTCGATCATCGTGCGCGGCGACGAGCACGCCGAGTACCGCTACATCTCCGCGGTGCTCGACACCTGCCGCGAGGCGAACATCTGGAACGTCGCGTTTGCCACGCGGAAAGTGGAATGAAGCGCCGGGTGCTTGCGGGGGTGAGTCTGGTCGCGCTGGTTTTCGCGTCGGCCCAAGCGCAGGAGGCGCCGCCGCAAATTCTCAAGCCCTTCAAGCTGGATGAGGATGGCAAGCCGATCCCCCGCGCCGAGCCCGTGGTGAAGCCCGCGCCCGCCGCCGCCGCCGATCCGGCGGCGACGCCGAAGCCGGTGAAGCCCAAGCCTGCGGGCGTCGTCGCACCGCCCAAGCCGATGGCCGCGCCCGAGCCCGAGGATCCCGGCACGATCCGCATCACGCCGTCGGGCACGCCGCGCTCGCCGGAGCAGCTCCAGCTCGATGTCGCGAACGGCTATTATGGCCGGAAAATGTACGAGCAGGCCGCGCCGGAGTACGAGAAATTCACGACCCTTTATCCAAACAGCGAGCAGCGGCCCGACGCCCTTTTCCGCCTCGGCGAATCTTACCGCCACAACGGCACGATGAACGCCGCGCGCAACGCCTACGAGACGCTCCTCGCGCAGTATCAGACCGGCGATTTCATCGGCCCCGCCGCCTACCGGCTCGCGGAAATCTATTACCAGGCCAAAGAATTCCGCGACGCGCTCGCGCTCTACCGCAAAGCCTCCGTGCGGCTGAAAGATCCCGCGGTCACAAACTCGGCGAAGTTTTTCACCGGCCGCACCCTTGAGGCGCTCGGGCAGAAAGCCGACGCCCGCGTGGCCTATGAGGATCTCGTGGCGACGAACGACAACAACCCCTTCCAGGACGCCAGCCGCCTCTCGCTCGCTCTGCTGCTCAAGGACGGCGGGCGCACCGCCGAGGCGCTCAAGCAAATCCAGGTGCTCGCGGTCAAGGCCGAGAACCCCGACCTCAAGCTCGAAGCGACCGTCCGCGCCGGCCTGTGGTCTTTGGAATTGGAGCCGCCGCAGACCGCGGTAGCGGACGCCGATTTCAAAAAAGCCCTCGGCATGCCCGGCCCCGCGCGCTGGAAGGAAATCGCGCAGCTCGGCATTCTCCGCATCGCCTTCGACACCGGCAAATACCAGCAGGTCATCGACAGCTTCAACCAGCCCGGCGCGCAATTCTCGCCCGACGTGCGGCCCGAGCTGCTGCTCCTCGCCGCGAATTCCTACCGCCAGCTCGGCAACACCGCCGGGGCCATGAAACTCTACGATCAGGTGCTCAAGGAATTCCCCAATTCCGTCTATGCGAAGGAGGCGCAGTACGAGCGGCTGAAGATGCTCTACACCGCGGACGATCCGCAGCTCCTGCCGGCGATCGAGCTCTACCTGGCCGCAAATCCCGAAGCCGAAAAACGCGACCAGATTCTGCTGATGAAAGCCGAGGTGTATTTCAAGAAACCGGACTACGCCAGCGCTGCGCCGATCTACTCCACGCTCGAACTTTCCCGCCAGCTCAGCGGCGCGATGAAAGCCGAGGCACTCTTCAAACTCGGCTGGTGCCAGATGGAACTGCACGCCGTCGATCAGGCCACGAAGGCTTTCACCGCCTTCATCGACGGTTACCCCGCGCACAAGCTCATCCCCGGCGCGCTCATCCAGCGCGGACTCGCCTGGCAGTCGCAAAAAAATCTCGGCGCCGCGCTCGCCGACTACAGCGACATCATCAAGAAATTTCCGCAGGCCAAAGAGCGCGAACTGGCGCTGCAGCAAAAGGCGCTCATCCTCGGCCAGCAAGGCGACAGCGCGGCGATGGTCGAGACTTTCAAACTCCTGCTCAAAGACTACCCGAAGACCGCGGCGCGCGCGCAGGGCGACTACTGGATCGGCTCGGCGGCCTTCGATGCGAAAAACTACAAGGAAGCCGTGCCGTATCTCGAAGAGGCGCGGAAGCTCGACAAGGAGCAGTTTGGCGAAAAAGCGAGCATCCGCCTGCTCCAGGCGCAGTACTATCTCGAAGACAAAGTCGGCACCGCACGCGAGGTCGATTCCTACTCGAAGGAAGGCAAGACCAAGGTGCCGGCGGAAATCCTGCGCTGGCTCGGCACGGAGATGCTCAAAGGCGGCGCGTTTGAATCCGCGGAGAAATATCTGCTCATGCTCACGCCGCGCGATGAGGTCACGCCCGACGATTTTTTCCTCCTCGGCCGCGCCCAGCACGATCTCGAAAAATACAAGGAAGCGGTCGCATCCATGCAAACCTATCTCAAGTCCGTGAAGCTCCCGGCGCTCCGCGCCACAGGTCTGCTCACGCTCGCGAAATCGCAGCTCGCGCTCAAGGATTTCGACGCCGCGCAAAAGTCCGTGGACGAAGCGCTCACGCTCCAGCCCGAGGGCGAGATCAACGGCGAGGGCCGCATCAGCGCCGGCGACATCCAGGCGGCGCGCGGCAATTTCGCCGAAGCCGCGAAGCTTTATGAAACGGTTTATGCGACCGGCATCGACCACGCGGAAATCACGCCGCGCTCGCTGACCAAAGCCATCGATGCCTACCGCAAAGCAGGCAACGACGAGAGGGTGAAGAAACTGCTCAACATCCTGCAAAGCCGCTACCCGGAATACTTCCAGCGCACCAAGACGCCGTAGCGACGGGTGGCGTCCCGCCTCCGCGGTGGTCAGTCTTCCGCGTGGTCGCCGGCCGGGCACATCTTCACGAGCTTCGGATCGAACTGGCCGAGGACTTCGACCAGATCGGTCTGCGCGGCCATGACGGCGTGGATGTCCTTATAGACACCCGGCACTTCATCGAGGCCGGCGCTGAGCAGCTCGACGCCGCGCTCGGCGAGCAGCTTCTTCGTCGCACTCCAGGTGAAGGACTGCATCGCCTTGGTCCGGCTCATCACGCGGCCCGCGCCGTGCGACGCGCTGTTGAGCGACTCGGGCGAACCCTTGCCACGCACGACGTAACCGGGCGACGCCATTGAGCCGGGGATGATTCCGAGCACGCCAGCGCCCGCGGGCGTTGCGCCCTTGCGATGCACGATCACCTCGCGCTTCTCGCCACCAACTTCGTGGATTTCTTTCCACGCGAAGTTGTGATGGTTCTCGATGTCGAGCACTCGGTGCGCGCCGAGCTTGCGCCCGATGTGGTGGTGGATGAGCGCGTGATTCGCCGCGGCGTAGCGGCCCATCAAGTTCATGGCGGCCCAGTATTCCTGGCCGTCAGCGTCGTCGAGCGAGAGCCACGCGAGGTGCTTGAGTTCCTTCGGCAAGCGCTCGTGGCGGGCCATCGCGCGCTTGCTGTAAAAATCGCACACCTGCGCGCCTGTGCCGCGCGAACCCGAGTGCGTGAGCAGTGCGAGGTATTCGCCCGGCTCAAGGCCGAGATCGTTTTGCTCGACAGTGAACACGCCGAACTCGACGAAGTGATTTCCCGATCCCGAAGTGCCGAGCTGCTTCCACGCT
>JANXSB010000621.1 GCA_025352865.1 Chthoniobacter sp.
TGGGTGGCGATTCCCTCGAAGATCAGGCGGGCCGGGAGACTAGCCCACGGCCAGCCGCCACGTCCGCCCGTACCCGGCGAACTGCTGAACGAGCCGGTCGTAAAAATGAGCGCGGGATCGACCTCGCGCACGGCGTCGGCGAAGTAGCCGTACTGGTGAAACGTGGTGTCGTAGTGCTCGGCGTATTTCACAAATTCGAGCTGCGTTTTCGCCGGCTCCTCGTACGGCAGCACGGGCGGGCCGAGGCTCGGCGCACGCGGCATGCGCGGCTGCGGTGCGCCGAAAAACGCGGTCATCCCCTCCCCCCACGGACGGTCGGGAACCGGCGGTGCCCATTCCCAGTACGAGACGTAGCCGCCATTCGCGGAACCGATGTCGAGCCCGGCGAAATTTGGCAGCCGCGCAAAACGCTGCGCGGCGAGCGAGAGGCTGCGGTAGAGCGGCGCGTGCCAGTCCGGCATCGTGTGCGCGAAGAACGCAGCGTTCGGATGCTGGAGCGAGGGGCGGTTCCAATTGCTGTCGTACTGCAGGCCGAGCCGCACACCGCGCCGCGCGAGCGCCGCCGCGCGCTGCTCAAAGCTGTCCGGCGCGGATGGCACGGGCAGCGTCTGCGCGGGATCGAAAATCGTGTCGAAACCTAGCTCCGCCACGCGCGCCGCGTAATCCGCGGCGGTGTCGCCCTTTTTGAAAAAGCCGCCGCTCATCCCGAGCGGCAGCGCCGTGGCGTAGAGCGTGAGCGGCGAGCGCGTGACGGCGTTTCCAAAATGTCGCTGCAACCCGGCGACCGGCTCCGGCACAGCATCCGCGGGCGGCGGCTGCGCGAGCGCGGCGAGGTCGGCGGCCCATTCCTTCGGGTTGGGAAACGTCTCGGGACGCGTGAGATTTTGCACCGTGATCCTCGGCCCCTCGCCCGCGACCGTGGTATTGAGCGCAAACGGAATCTCGCGCGGATTGCCGAGCGTGACCGGCTGCAAACCGGCGGCGATTTTCAACGGCGGACGCCCGTCCACGCTCAGTTCGTAGCGATGCCCCGGCTCGACCTGCGGGAGCAGCAGTGTGAGCGAACGCCACGGGCCGGCCTTGTGATAGACGGTCGCGCCGTCGGCTTTCAGCTCCACGTTTTTCACCACCGGCCCGCCCTCGCCTTTGAGCAAAATCGGGAACAGCCACAGCTCGTAGCGTCCGCTCATGGCCTCGCTGGCGTTGGCGCAGCGTGCGGTCCAGTCGGCGGTGTAGATGTGGCGGCGGCCCGCGCGCCATTCCATCGCGCGCAGCCAGTGCCTGCCGGGCTGGAGCACGTCGTCGCCGGGCATTTGGAAAGGCGACGCGGCCTCCGCGCCCGCGCGCAGTTTGAGCGGGATCTGCGCGTCCGCGCGGTCGCGGAAAATGGGCTGACCATTGAGCGTGAAGTCCGGCCAGTCCACGGCGTCCGGCGAATCCACATCGCGCCGCGCGAGCTGTCGCGTAGGCGCGAGGCCGGTGCTCAGGCCGAGCGGCATGTCGTAGCGCACGAGGCTGAGCTGGCCGGTGAAAGGCGGCGCGTCAGCGGCGCGCGTGCCGGATGTGGCGGCGAGAAAAATGTAGAGCGCGGCGAGTCTGGGGAAGGACGGGCGCATGGCTAATGGATGAATCCGAACCAGCGCGAAGGAAAGGCGGAAAAGCCGCCTGGGCTTTTCAGCCTTGCCCTCAGCGGTGCCGCGGAGCCCAATGCGTGCGGACGTATTCCTCGACCGCCTCCTGCCACGGGCGCGGGGTGAGGCCGGTGGTGCGCTCGAGGAGCGCGGTGCTCATCGCGGTATAGACGGGGCGGCGCGCGATGAAGGCTTTCAACTCCGCCATTTTCAACGCGCCGACGGTGCGGCCTTTGAGCGGCACGCCGGCGGCGAGCGCGCAGTCGAGCGCGTGCTGGCCGTACTCCTGCCAGGTGCAGGTGCCGGCGTTGCAAAGATGCACGACCCCATCGAGCGGCACCTCATCGAGCAGCGGGCGCAGCAGGCGCGCGGCGTCGAGCGTGTAAGTGGGCACGGCGACCTTGTCGCCGATGGCCTCGACGGTTTCGTGCTCCAGCGCGTGCTGCAAAATTTGATCGACGAAGCTCGGCCGATCCGGGCCGAAAACCCACGACACTCGCACCGCGAGATGGCTGTCCGAAACCGCGTGGAGGCAGCGTTCGCCGCCGAGCTTCGATTCGCCATAGACGCTGATCGGCCGCGCCTCATCCTCCTCGGTATAGGGCTCGCGCTTTTCGCCGTCGAAGACGTAATCCGTGCTGATGTGGATGCAGCGCGCCTTTTTCCGCGTGCAGGCGTCGGCGATGGTCGCGACGGCTTTGCTGTTCAGGAGAAAAGCCTCGTCAGGTTCCTTCTCGCAGCGGTCCACATTCGTTTGTGCGGCGCAGTTCACGAGAGCGTCGAACTCGAGTTCGGCGAGCGTTTCATGCACCTGCCGGAAGTCACCGATGTCGAGCAGCGCGTGGTTGAAGCCAATCACATCATCGCCCGCCGCGCGCCATTCGCGCATCAGCGCCGCACCGAGCCGTCCGCCGCTGCCGATGATGACGATTCTGCGCGGCATGACTCAGCGTTTCAGCAGCGGCGTCCACCACTCGCGGTTGCGGACGTACCAATCGATCGTCTCGCGGATGCCCTGCTCGTGCCGGTGCTGCGGCTTCCATTGCAGTTGCGCGTGCGCCTTCGATGAATCGATGGCGTAGCGCCGGTCGTGGCCGAGGCGGTCGGTGACGTATTTGATCAGGCTCTCGGGCTTGCCGAGATGCGCGAGGATCATTTTCACCACGTCGATATTCCGCATCTCGCCGTCGGAACCGACGTTATAGACCTCGCCCAGTTTTCCATTGAGCAGCGCGGAGACGATGGCCGCGCAGTGGTCCTCGACGTGAATCCAATCGCGCACGTTCAGCCCGTCGCCATAGACCGGGAGCGGCTTGTCGGAGAGCGCGTTGATGATCATCAGCGGGATGAGTTTTTCGGGAAACTGATACGTCCCGTAGTTGTTCGAGCAGCGCGTGACGACGACCTCCATGCCGAAGGTGTGCTGATACGCCAGCGCGAGCAGGTCGGCGGACGCCTTGCTCGCGGAGTACGGCGAGCTGGGTTCGAGCGGCGAGGTTTCGGAAAATTTTCCCTCGGGCCCGAGCGAGCCGTACACCTCGTCGGTGGAGATTTGCACGAAGCGCCGGACGCCGTGCCGGCGGGCGGCGTTGAGCAGCGTGGAGGTGCCGACGACGTTCGTGTGGATGAAATCGCCGGGCGAATCAATCGAGCGATCGACGTGCGACTCGGCGGCGAAATTGAGCACCGCGAAGAACTGATGCTTCGCGAGCACGGCGTCGATTTTGCCGGCGTCGCAAATGTCGGCGTGGAGAAATTCGTAACGCTCGCCGTAGTTCTCCACGACGCCCGCGAGGTTCGCGAGATTTCCGGCGTAGGTCAGCGCGTCCACGTTCGTAATCATCGCCGGGCCGTAATGATTGAGGACGTGACGGATGAAATTGCTGCCGATGAAGCCGCAGCCGCCGGTGACGAGGAGTCGCATAGGGGTGCGGTTTCTAGCAGCGGTGAAAACCGCGCGCCATGATTTTTCCGCAATCCCCGCAACGCGGCACGCCCTGAGTTTTTTGACAGGATTACAGGATTATTTGGATGGACAGGATTTTCGGACGCCGGGCCATCCCGTCCATCCTCCTAATCCTGTAATCCCGTCAAAAAAACTGGCGCGTCGCCATGCCGTAAGCGCGGCATTTTCAAAACGCACTCAGGTGTATTTCAGCACTTCCTCGATCGTCGTCTCGCCGTCGTAAATGCAGCGCAGACCGTCCTGCCGCAGCGTGGTCATGCCGAGTTCGATGGCCTTCTGTTTGAGGACGACGGACGGGGCGCGCTTGTTGATGAGGTCGCGGATCGGGTCGGTGATGTCGAGCAGCTCGTAGATGCCTTTGCGGCCTTTGTAACCGGTGTGGTTACACGCTTCGCACCCTTTGCCGTAGTAGAAACTTTTGTCGCCGATCTCATGCGGCGAAAGTCCGAGCTGGGCGAGCGCGGATTCGTTCGGCTCGTAGGCGGTTTTGCAACCGAGGCAGATTTTGCGGATGAGCCGCTGGCCGAGCACGCCTTCGAGCGAGGACGAGATCATGAAAGGCTCGACGCCCATGTCGATGAGCCGCGTGACGGCGCCGGGCGCGTCATTCGTGTGCAGCGTGGTGAAGACAAGGTGCCCGGTGAGCGACGCCTGGATGGCGATCTGCGCGGTCTCCACGTCGCGCGTTTCACCCACCATGATGCGGTCGGGATCCTGCCGGAGAAAGGCGCGCAGCGTGCGCGCGAAAGTGAGGCCGATCTTCTCGTCCATCGGCACCTGGATGATGCCCTCGATGTTGTATTCCACGGGGTCTTCGGCGGTCAGCACCTTCGAGTCGATGGTGTTGATCTTGTTCAGGCAGGCGTAAAGCGTGGTCGTTTTTCCCGAGCCGGTGGGGCCGGTGACGATGAAGATGCCGTTGGGCTTTTCGATCGTCTTGAGGAGATAGTGGTAAATGTAATCCGGCATTCCGAGCGCCTCGATCTCGAGGTTCACGGTGGTGCGGTCGAGGACGCGGAGCACCACGCTCTCGCCAAACTGCGTGGGCAGCGTGGAGACGCGCAGATCGACCTGCCGGCCGGCGATAATTTTCTGGATGCGCCCGTCCTGCGGCAGCCGGCGCTCGGCGATGTTCAGGTTCGACATGACCTTCACGCGCGAGATCACGGGCAGCGCGAGGTGGCGCGGCGGAGGCGACATTTCGTAAAGCGCGCCGTCCACCCGGTAGCGGATTTTGAACTCGGTCTCGAACGGCTCGAAATGAATGTCCGACGCGCGATCCTGAATCGCCTGGTGGATGATGAGATCGACGTAGCGGATGATCGGCGTGGCATTGGCCTCGGCTTCGAGGTGCTTCATGTCCTGCCCTTCGCCGCCGCCAAACTCCAGCTCCCCGCCGAGCTGCGCGAGGATCTCGTCCATGCTCCCGAGGTCGGTGCCGTAGTTCTTTTTGATCAGCTCATCGATCTGGTAGATCGGCGCGACCATGACCTGGATTTCTTTGCCGAGGGCAAAGCGCAAATCTTCGCCCGTCTGCGCATTGAGCGGGTCGGCCAGTGCCACCTGGATGTTCCCGCTTTCCACCCCGAGCGGAAAAGCGCGATGCAGCAAAGCGAGGCCGCCGGGGATGAGCCGGAGGACATCCGGCGGCGGCTCAAAGCCCGCGAGATCGACGAAATCCGTTCCGAGCGAGGTGGCAATGGTTTCGTAAAATTCCCGATCGGTGCAGACGCCGAAATCGACCATCACTTCGACGAGCGATTTGCCGCTGTGGTTGACTTCCTGGGTGATGTCTTCGATCTGGCCGGCATCGACGACATGGTGCTCGGCGAACATTTCGAGGACTTGCTTGGTGTTCATGGTGGGTGGGAAAAAGGGTGTGGGAAACTGCGCGGGATGCGCGCCACGTTCTATGCGCGCAATCCCGCCTTCGCGCCAAGGAAAAACCCCGCTGCTCCCGTCCCCAACATCACTCGGGCAGGTCCTTCTCGCCGGCGTCACAAGGCTCCTCAAACTTTGTTCAGAATTACGGCTTGCCTTTTTTCCCTTCGCTCCGCGCGATGCGGTCTGCGGGCGCGAATTCGCAGTGACTCGCCGGGCCGCCGTCGCTAAATCACCGCGCGATGTCGAAGACCTTTGCCTGGCTCGTCTATGCGCTGACCGCGGCGTTCTTCGCCTGCTTTTTCGTGTGGCCGATCGGGACGGTGCTGGGCGGGGCGTTCTTCGATGCGGACCGGCGGTTCACGTTCGATTTCGTCGGCGAGGTTTTTCGCAACCGCATTTACCTCGAAGGGCTGCGCAACGCATTCTTCCTCGCGGTCGGCAGCACCACGGCGGCGCTAGCGATCGCACTGCCGCTCGCTTGGATCGCGGATCGCTTTGAGTTTCCGGGGAAGAAGCTGCTCACGGGCGCGATCCTCGTGCCGATGATTCTGCCGCCATTCGTCGGAGCCATCGGCATCCGGCAGATGCTCGGGCAGTACGGCGCGCTCAATGCGCTGCTCGCGAAAATCGGCGTGCTCAGCGCGGGGGGAACCATCGACTGGCTGGGCAGCGGGCGGATGTGGGGCGTGGTCGCGCTGAATGCGCTGCACCTTTATCCGATCCTCTTTTTGAACCTCACGGCGGCGCTCGCCAATCTCGATCCGGCGATGGAGGAGGCGGCGGAAAACCTGGGCTGCACGGGCTTCCGGCGGTTCCGGCGGATTACGCTGCCGCTCATCATGCCTGGACTTTTTGCGGGCGGGACGATCGTCTTCATCTTCGCTTTCACGGAGCTGGGCGTGCCGCTGATTTTCGATCTGACACGCGTGACGCCGGTGCAGATTTTTTACGGGATCAAGGAGATTGCGGGCAACCCGTTCCCATTCGCGCTCGTAGTCGTGATGCTCGCGAGCACAGCACTGCTCTACGCGGCGAGCAAGCTCGCCTTTGGAAACGCGGGCACGGCGATGACGGCGAAAGCCACGACGCTCGCCGGTGCGCGCACGCCGGGCACCGGCGCGCAATGGGCTTGCGCGCTGGGTTTCGCGGCGGTGACGGCGCTGGCGCTGCTGCCGCATCTCGGCGTGATTTTCGTGTCGTTCGCGGGCGAGTGGTATCGCTCGGTGCTGCCGGGCGCGTGGACGCTCGATCATTACCAGGCGGCGCTCGGGCATGGGCTCACGGTGCCGTCGATCATCAACAGCGTGAAATACGCGGCGTGCTCCACGCTCTTCGACGTGGTGCTCGGCGTGGCCATCGCCTACGTGATCGTCCGCACCACGCTGCCGGGGCGCGCGCTGCTGGATGCGATGGCGATGCTGCCGCTCGCGGTGCCGGGCCTCGTCCTCGCCTTCGGCTACATCTCCATGACCCAGGACGGTCGCGCCTTCGCGTGGCTGAATCCCTCACGCGACCCGACGCTGCTCCTCATCATCGCCTACTCGATCCGGCGGCTGCCTTACGTGATGCGCGCGACAGTTGCCGGCCTCCAGCAGACGAGCGTGACCCTCGAGGAAGCCGCGCAAAATCTCGGCTGCCCGCCGCTGCGCGCCATACGCCGGATCACCTTTCCGCTCATCACGGCGAACATTCTCGCCGGCGGTCTGCTCGCGTTTTCCTTCGCGATGCTGGAGGTGTCGGACTCGCTCATCCTCGCGCAGAAGCAGCAGCATTTCCCGATCACGAAGGCGATCTACGAACTCTTCCAGCTCATGGGCGAAGGCCGTTTTGTCTCGTCCGCGCTCGGCGTGTGGGCGATGGTTTTCCTCGGGCTGACGATCTTCACGACCAGCCGGATTCTCGGCAAAAAACTCGGCGCGCTTTTCCGCGTGTAGTTTCTCCCAATCAGCCGCCGCAACTGGTGCCCGCGATTCCTGAGCTGGATGGTGATGCGCTTCCCGCTGGCCTTCCTGCGCAGTCTCTCAGACGGCGATGGGCGCTTTGATGGACGGGTGCGGGTCGTAGCGGGTGAGCGTGAAATCTTCGTAGCAAAAGCCGTGGATGCTGTGGACATCAGGGTTCAGCGTCATCGCGGGGAGCGGGCGGAAGTCGCGCGCGAGCTGCTCGCGGGCCTGGTCGAGGTGGTTCGCGTAGAGGTGCAGGTCGCCGAAGGTGTGGACGAAATCGCCGGGCGCGAGGCCGGTGACTTGCGCGACCATCATGGTGAGGAGGGCGTAGCTGGCGATGTTGAAGGGGACGCCGAGGAAGAGGTCGGCGCTGCGCTGGTAGAGCTGGCAGCTCAGGCGTCCGTCGAGGACGAAGAACTGGAACATGGTGTGGCACGGCGGGAGGGCCATGCCGGCGATTTCGCCAGGATTCCAGGCGCTGACGATGAGCCGGCGGGAGTCGGGGTTTTTTTTGATCTGCGCGATCACGTCGTCGATCTGGTTGATCGAGCGTCCGTCGGCGGTGCGCCAGTCGCACCATTGCGCGCCGTAGACGCGGCCGAGGTTGCCGTCGGCGTCGGCCCATTCGTTCCAAATGGTCACGCCGTTTTCGCGGAGGTAGCGGACGTTGGTATCGCCCGCGAGGAACCACAGCAGCTCGTGGATGATGGATTTGAGATGGAGCTTTTTCGTGGTGAGCAGCGGAAAGCCCGCGGCGAGATCGAAGCGCGCCTGCGCGCCGAAAACGGAATACGTGCCGGTGCCGGTGCGGTCGGGTTTGAAATGGCCGTGGTCGAGGACGAGGCGGAGGAGATCGTGGTAGGCAAGCATGCGCGGTGCGGAGCATGGCGGAGACGGGCGGCGGGAGGCAAGTTGGCGGAATGGATTTTCGCTGGCCGGGAGGAAATGTTTGCCGCACCTTGCGCCCGAGTTTTTTCTCCCATGCCTCCCGGACCCGATCCCCAAAAGCAACCCGAGACGACGACCCCGCGCCAGCCGCCTCCACCACTCCCGCAGGGCCAGCGGCCACCGCAGCGGCGGCCACTCCCGCCGCGTCCGCCTCCACGCGCGCGGCGGCACCACCACCGCGGAAAAGCCAGCCGCGCCCGCATCGGCCTGATTGTCGTCTTCGTGCTCTTCCGCCTGCTCGATTTTATCACCCTCAATGACATCCCGCCGGAATTGACCCGCCAGTTGATTTCATTCGTCATCACGTCGGCAATCTGGACGACCGCACTGCTCATCGGCGTCTGGCTCCGCAAACCCTGGGCACGCCTGATTCTCATCGCCCTCCTCGGTCTCGCCTCGGTGTCCATCATCATTATGTTCCCGATGATTACCGACTATCCCGCATTGCTGACGCCGCTCGTCAGCATCCTGATTGTCCACGCCGGAACCTTCGGATGGCTGATCCTCTCGCGGGATGTCCGCCGACTGATCAGCCGCGAGCGCGAATAGCCCCGCCGCCTTTCCCGATTCACGGCGCGGCGAACTGTGCTATGTCCTCTGCGCCCATGGAAACGACGGACGCACCGCCACTCACCGACACGCAAAACCAGCCCGACGACCGGCAGATCGCCATCGACCGCGTGGGCATCCGCGCGCTGCGCTACCCGATGCAGGTGCGCGACAAGGCGCGCGCGGTACAGCACACCATCGCCACCGCCGCACTGACGGTCGATCTGCCGCATCATTTCAAAGGCACGCACATGAGCCGCTTCGTCGAGGTGCTCGCGGAATTCGGCCCCGAGCTGCACGGCGATAACATCCACACGATCCTCCGCGAACTCACGGCACGCCTTGATTCCGAGAGCGCGCACGTCGATTTCGAGTTTCCCTTTTTCCTCGCAAAAGCCGCGCCCGTCACTGCCGCCGTGGGGATGATGGACTACACCGCGCGCTTCTCCGCCACGCTGGAAAAAGGCACGGTCGATTTCGTCGTCACCGCCATCGTCCCCGTGACCACGCTCTGCCCGTGCTCCAAAGCGATCAGCGCCCACGGCGCGCACAATCAGCGCGGGCAGGTCACCTTTTCCATCCGCTCGCACCCGCCGCTGTGGATCGAAGACATGATTCGCATCGTGGAAGACAGCGCCTCCAGCGAGCTCTACAGCCTGCTCAAGCGGCCCGACGAGAAAGCCGTGACCGAGCGCGCGTATGAAAACCCCGTCTTCGTCGAGGACCTCGTCCGCAACATCGCCGACCGCGCCAACCGCACGCCGGAGATCGCGTGGTACCGGATCGAGGCGGAAAATTTCGAGTCCATCCACAATCACAACGCCTACGCGCTGATCGAAAAGTGGAAGTCCCCCGCCGCCTGACGCGCCCATGCTCTACCGAGTACTCGCCATCCTCGTCACCGGCTTCTGGCTCACGATGATCGGGCTCCTCATCCGCAAGGAAGCCGGGCCCGGCGACTCCGCGCTGCGCGAGGTTCCCGTGGGTCACGTCATCAAGCTGCTCCTCATGCACGAGCAGCCCTCCGACCTGAATATCTACAGCGGAAAAATGCGCCTCGGCTACCTCCGCATCCACCCGCAGATGCACCAGGGCGACCGCTCCCGCGTCATCGCGTTTGTCGGCGATCTGCGAGTCATGGTGCCCGGTTGGGAGCGCCAGCGCGTGATGTGGAACGGCGAGATCGAGTTGGAAAAAACGCTGGCCACCCGACGCTTCACCATGAGCCTCACCCTGAGCGATCCCACGGTGCACAACCCACTCGC
>JANXSB010000627.1 GCA_025352865.1 Chthoniobacter sp.
TCGCGCGGCAAAGGACGAGGAGCGACGCGTGCTCGTGAAGTATGTCGGCTGGGGCGGTATCCCGCAGGTCTTTGCCCAGCAGGCGTCAGGGGAATGGGAAGATGAACGTCAGAAGCTTGTCAGCTTGTTGACGCAGGAAGAGTTCGAGTCGGCTCGCGCATCCACACTGAACGCGCATTACACTTCGCCAGTCGTTATCAGCGCGATTTACGACGCGGTGACACGGCTCGGCTTTGAGCGTGGCCGTGTCCTAGAACCCGCGTTGGGCATCGGGCATTTTTTCGGTCTGATGCCGGAGGAAATGAGCGCGCATTCGCGGCTGACCGGGATCGAGCTTGATCCGATCTCGGCCAGCATCGCGCGGTGTCTCTACCCGGACACGGACATTCGCAATCAGGGATTCGAGAGCGCGAGGCTCGTGGATGGCGGATTCGACCTCGCGATTTCCAATGTGCCGTTTGGCGACTACAAGCTCCACGACCCGCAGTTCAACGAACGCAACTTTCTCGTCCACGATTACTTCTTCGCCAAGGGCATGGAGAAGGTGCGTCCCGGCGGGCTGATGGTTTTCATCACGTCGAAAGGGACACTCGACAAGATCGACTCACGGTTGCGCGATCATCTTCACGACCAGGCGGACCTTCTCGGCGCGATCCGTTTGCCGAATACCGCGTTCAAGCAAAACGCGAACACTGAAGTCACCGCTGACATCCTGTTTCTGCGCAAGCTGGAGGTCGGTGAAACTCCGAGCGGGCCGGCGTGGTCAGCGTTGGCCGAGCACAGCAACGAGGAGGGCATGGTTTTCCAAATCAACGAATACTTCGCGGCCAATTCCCACATGATGCTCGGCACAATGCAGGAGGTTGGTTCGATGTATCGAGGGGATGAACCTGCACTGGCTCCCGATGCGCGCGACCTGGCGGAGGCGTTGCGTGAGGCAGTCACCAATCTGCCTTCCAACATCTACCGTCAGCTCGCGCGGGAAACGCAGGTCGGCAACGCGGAGAAGGAGGACATCCTTGCGCCCGATTACGTGAAAGAGAACGCCTACACGCTGCATGATGGGCTCATTGCCATGCGTGTCGGCAATGTCTTGCAGCCGCTCGAAAATCTGAGCGAAGACCGTGCGCGCCGCATCCGGGGAATGGTCAAATTGCGCGATGCCGTGCGAACAGCGCTCCGCACGCAGATTGACGGCCGGGATGACGAAACCATCCTTCACGCCCGTCGCATCCTGAATGACCAATACGACTACTTCACGGCGCGCTTCGGGCCGCTCAATGAAAAGGCCAACCTCAGAGCGTTCGACAGCGATCCCGATTTGCCGCTGCTTTTGTCGTTGGAGGATTTCAACGACGAGACGCGGAAGGCGACCAAGACGGCGATTTTCCGGGAGCGAACCATTCAGCAGGCCAAGGCTCCGCGCTTCGCGGAAACACCGAAGGATGCGTTGGTGCTCGCGCTGAACGCAACCGGGCGGGCGGACTTGGCGACGATGGAGGAGTTGTTGAGCCGACCGCCGGAGGAATTTTTGCCGGAGTTGAAAGGGATGGTTTATCGGAACCCGCAGAGCGAGCAGTGGGAGACCGATGACGAATACTTGTCGGGCGACGTGCGCTCGAAGTTGGTGGACGCGCGCGCCGCGGCGGAGGCAGACGCCCAGTATCGAGAAAACGTGACCGCATTGGAAGCGGTGCAGCCCGCCGATTTGAGCGCATCGGAAGTAGATGCGCGTTTGGGCGCGGTGTGGATTCCGGCGACGGACATTGAGGCGTTCGCGAGGATGCTTCTCGGCAGCGAGGGGATCACGGTGCAGCACGCGGCGGCGATTGGCACCTGGTTTATGAAAGCGGACTTCGCGGCGCGTGGCACGGTGGCGAACACGACTGAATGGGGCACGACGAGGTATTCCGCGATCGAACTGATTCAGGACGCACTGAATCTCAAAACGCCGACGGTGTATGACTCCGACCCGAAGACGGACGCGCGAATCATTAACGCGCAGCAGACCGAAGGCGCGCGGGACAAGATGGACAAGATC
>JANXSB010000676.1 GCA_025352865.1 Chthoniobacter sp.
ACCCCGCCGGCATCATGCAATCCGAGGGGCTGCACAGCCTGCTCTCGGTCTATGCCATCTCGCTCCAGGATCACGTCCAACTCAAAGCGCCCGGAAAGCACAGCTCCTTTTCCAACGAAAACCTCGAACTCCAGGTCGCGCCGGAGTCCTACTACACCTATCGGAAAAAAGGCTCACCGCTCGGCTTCGGCCTCGGCATCTATGCGCCCTACGGCTTCGGCGTCGAGTACGCCGACGACACGCCCATCCGCAAACTCGCGAAGCGCGGTCGGATCGTTTATGTGACCCTCAATCCCGTCGTCGCCTGGCAGGTCACGGACACCCTCTCCGTCGCCGGCGGCCCAACCGTCAACTACGGACAGGCGACCTTCACCCGCGGCATCATTTCCCCCGGCGATGAGTTCAAATTCAAAGGCGACGACATCGCCTGCGGCTTCGACGCTGGGGTGATGTGGAACCCGCATCGCATGCACCATTTCGGCCTGACCTACCACAGCGCCACCTCCGTGGATTTCAGCGGCTACACCCGCGTGCAGACGAACCCCTTCACCATCCCCACCCCGCGCGGCCCGCTGACCATCCCCGCCATCGACACCCGCCAGAACGCCCACGCCATCCTGCGCATCCCGCAGAATATCGTTCTCGGCTACTCCTTCCGTCCCGCCGAGGACTGGAACTTCGAGTTCAACATCGACTGGACCGACTGGCACTCGCTGAAAACCGTAACCATTGAAAATTCGAACGGGAACATCGCCGTGCCGTTCAACTGGCAGTCGAGCTTCATGTACGAATTTGGCATCACGAAAAAATTCTCGCACGGCCTCCGTGCCAGCGTCGGCTACATCTACAGCGAAAACTCCGTGCCCAACGACAGCTTCAATCCCGGCATCCCGGATTCCAACCGCCACCTCTACAGCATCGGCCTCGGGCAGTCGCTCGAACGTTTCAACTGGGACATCGGCTACCAGTACGGCCACAGCGTCCCGCGCACCGTCAGCCAGGGGACCGCCGCCGACGGCGACTACTCCGCCAACAGCCACGCCTTCACCGTTTCGTTTGGATACAATTTTTGAACCCGCCCCGGCGGCAACCCTAGCGAAGCCGACCCTGCTCATCGTCGATGACGAGGAAGGGCCGCGCCAGTCGCTGCGCATCGTTTTCAAAAACGACTACCATGTCCTGCTCGCGACCAATGGGCTCGACGCCATCGAATTGGTCAAAAACAACGCCATCGATGTAATCGTGCTCGACATCATGATGCTCGGAATTTCCGGCGTCGAGACGCTCAGGGAGATCAAGCTGATCGACCCGTCCGTCGAGGTCATCATGCTCACCGCCTTCGAGACCATCGAGACCGCGCGGCAGGCGCTGCGCCACGGCGCCAGCGATTATCTCAACAAGCCATTCGACATTTCCACCATGCGCGCCGCCGTGGCCCACGCCGCGCAGAAGCATCGCGCCAGCGTGGAATTCAAGCGCGGCAACCAGGAACTCCAGACCCTCCAGCGCGAGATCCACGACCATCGGATGGCCGAGGAAAAAGCCCGCACCCAGGGCGAGATTTACGCCAGCGTGCTCCACGACATCAACAGCCCGCTGACCATCATCTCCGGCTTCGTCGAGCTCATCAACCGCTCCATGGAAAACGCCGCCAGCGTCGAAGGCGCGCAGCTCGAAACCATCAAGGGCGACCTCAGCCGGCTCAACGGACAAGTCGCGCGCTGCGTCGAAATCTCGCGCCGCTACCTCAGCTTCCTCCACGGCCAGTCTTCGGAAAAAACCTTCGTCTGCGTCAACCAGGTGATGAGCGATTTGACCGAACTCCTCAGCCGCCACCCCAGCGCCCGCGGCCAGCAACTCACCGTCAGCGCCCTCGACTCCGATGTGACCGCCGCCATCAATGGCACCGACTTCCTCCAGATCCTCCTCAACCTCACGATCAACGCGCTGCAATGCACCGCGCAGCCGCATCGGATCGACGTCTCCTGCCGCCTGCACGCCGCACCGCTCGAGATCGAAAAATTTCCCGACGGCCCCGGCCAGCGCGTCATCAATCGCGAAAATTTCGCCAACCATCCGCCGCTCCTCACCATCGCCATCGAAGACAGCGGCCCCGGCATCCCGCCGGAAATCCTGCGCCGCATGTTCGAGGAACGCTTCACCACCAAGACCGCCGAGCAAGGCACCGGCCTCGGCCTCTCCATCGTCAAGCGTCTCGTCCACGAGGCCCGCGGCGCGATCATCATCCAGAGCCAGCCCGGAGCCGGCGCGAAATTCACCGTCTGCCTGCAAACCGTCGCCTGACCGCGGCGCGTTTTCAGTCCCGCCCCGTCATCGGGTGCATCTGCTTGCGGATCGAGCGCGAACGCGCCAGGGGCACCAGCGCCACAGTCTGCAGCGCCATCGCCACCAGCGGCTTTTTCAGCAGCCCGGCGGGCCGCGGCAGATTGGTGCCCACGATGACAAACATCGTCATCGCAAAACCCGCGATGGACATCACGAGCAGCACGCCCAGCGCATAGCGCGCCCACGACACCCGCCGCCAAAGGCAGATGAGCAGCACCTTTGACCCGAGCGCACTGAGCACCGCCAGTGCGGCGATCAGCGGAGCCATCCCCGTCATCGACTGCAACGGATTGCCCGGATCGATGGTAAAGCGCAGCAGCAGATAATCCGCACCCGAGCAAAGCAGAAACAGCACGCCGATCCACAGGCGCGCGCGGAGCTTCCAGTTCGGTGGAACGTGCGGACTCCAAGTTGTGGTCGTGGTCTGGTCTTGCATGGGTTTTGGAAAATCTGCCGCTATTTTGGCACCGCCGACAATTCCAGAATTCGTCCCGGCAGCCAGCCCAGCTTGTCTTTGAAAGTCACGGGCCGCGTGTATTCGAGGATCAGCACCCGGCCCGCGCCCGTGCGCAGCACATCCAGCGGACGCGCCAGCGGAGCGAGCACCGTCTCCACGCGCGCCGTGCAGGAGCCGTCATCCCGCTTAGTCACATGCACCGAGAGAAGATCGAAACCCACATCCTCCGGCGCGGCGGGCGGGCCGAGCAGATTGCCAAAACGCGTGACGAGAAATCCACCGCGCAACGGCTCGGGAAAATCCGCGCCGCACCACATCGCGCCACCTGGCGAGGAGTGCGCGTCGAACGTCCCCAACCCCTCCGCCGTCCCGCCAGCCGCCGGGCCGAGATTCATCACCGGCGGCGTAAACGTCACGCCCTCCGGCGGTGGCGGCGTGTGCGGATACGGAAAGCCCTGCTTCACCGGCCAGTTTGAAAACTGATACGGAAATCCGTAGTGCCTGCCCTGCCGGATGAAATCCATCTCCTCCGGCGCGCTGTAATCCGGCCCGTTGGCAAACGTGAACAGTCCGCCGTCGGCGTCCCACGCAAAGCCGTACGGATTGCGAATGCCACGCGCATAAACCTCGATCGCCGGCTTCTCCGATTTTGGATCGAGCCGCCACACGCATGCCGTCGTCTCTACTTCCGCGCCTTGGAAATAATGCTCCTTCTCCCCGCGCACCTCACCGCCGTCCGTGCGCGAACCGCTGCTCACATACAGCATCCCGTCCGGCCCGAATGCAAGATGACTTACGCCATGATTCATCCCACCCACGCCCTGCGGGTAGCTCGTCTTAAACCAAGGCTGCATCTTGCACGGATGCCCATCGGTCATTTCGCTGGAGCGCCAGATCACCACCTCATTCGTGTAAAACGGAACATCTTTCGTGAGCTTCTGATTGCTCACAATCCACAGCCGTCCCTCGCCATCCACCGTCATCCCGAGCGTCACCAGATCGCCGCGTTTCGCGTCGAGATATTCGTCCGCTTTGATGATCGGCACGAGCGTGCCCGCCGCCACATCGAGCACGTACACCCCGCCGCTCTGCGCGAGCACATAGACTCCTTTTTCCCCGCCCGCGAACCGCGTGCAAAACTCCGGCAGCCGCGCCACCTCACGCAGCGCGAAACCCGCCGGAGCCTTCGGCAGCGGCCGGTACTCCGTCGATTTCAGCAGCTCCGCATACGTCTTGAACTGCGAGTCCGCGCGCCCCGCCAGGACTTCCTTTTCCGTAAACGCGCGCGACTCATTGCCCCATGAGTTCGCCACGAAAGTCAGCACCGCCGCCACCTC
>JANXSB010000687.1 GCA_025352865.1 Chthoniobacter sp.
AGCTCGGCAGCTATGCCCTCATAGGTCTGCCTGATGACCAGTATCCCGTGAAATTCATCACGTCCGGTGAGTTAAAGACGAACTATCAGATCGTCGTCGCCGGTCGTAACTTCGGCTGCGGCAGCTCGCGCGAACACGCCCCCATCGCCATGGGTGCCGCCGGCGTGCAGGTCGTCGTCGCCGAAAGCTTCGCCCGCATCTTCTTCCGCAACTGCGTCGCCACCGGCGAACTATATCCCTTCGATGCCAAGGAGCGGCTCTGCGACAAAGTAACTACCGGCGACATCGGCACGCTCGACTTCGACAACGACACACTCGCCGTGAACGGCGTGACTTACTCGCTGAAACCCCTCGGCGAAGTCCGCCCCGTCATCGACGCCGGCGGCCTCTTCAACTACGCGCGCCAGAGCGGCATGATCGCGGCAAAAGGCTGATCGCCTCAGACCGAAATCACGCGTAGCCAGTCGCGCAGCACCCTCACGGCAGTTTCCCGACGTTCGTCGTCGAAGCGGCCTTTGCGCATCTCGCGGAAAGTTTTGGCCAGCGCCTTACAGACCGCTTCCCATGCCTGGTCTTTATCCGCGCGTGTCGCTTGGAGCCGCGCCGCCAGAGCCGTGGCGTCGAGCGTTTCCTCGTCCTGCCGCGCGTGCGCCCGGCGGGAAACGCTGACGAAAACGCCGAGCGCCCGGTCGAGCACGATCCACGGGAAATTGTCGTGCGCGACCGGGCCGGCGGTGAGTTCCGCGCCGACGAGAGCGCGAGAGAAAAGCGGCACCCTGACGGTGAGCTTCGGCGGCGAGTGGCTGCCGGCCAGCGCACCGCCGCCGCCGACCGTTCCGCCCACCAGCGCGCCGAGCCCCCAGGTCGCGCCGCCAAAGAGCAGATCGATCTTGGCCCCGACGAGCGCCCCGCCGCCGGCACCCGCGGCCACCAGCCGCCAACCGCTCAGGCCAAGCACCGACCACGTCTTTTCCACAAAAAGCCCGTCGCGCAAAAAATCGGGCGTCGCCGAGTCGCCGACCACGACGCGCCGATGGGCAAACGTGCGCACGATTTCCCGGTGCGCCGCCGTTTCCCTCCCGCTGAGCTTTTCGCGGAAGCGCTCCTCGATTTCCCGCCGCTGGGTCGCGACGCGGAGCGGATCGCGCAAAGCCTCGGTCTGCTTCAACGTGAGCACATCGGCCAGCGCGTCGATCATCACCCGCGCCGTGGTGTCGAGCTTCTCGTCGCGGTCCCGCTGCAGCACCGCGATGGCGGTGCGCAGCCGGGCCTTGCCGGCGAGATCGACCGTGGCCAGCGCCTCGAGCAGCGCGAGGCGGTTGGTGAAGTCCGCGCGGTGCGCATCGAAGTCGATGACCGTGCTGAAATTCTGCCGCAGCCGCGCCTCCCACACGCCGCGATGGCGTGGCTCGCCGGTCTGATTGAGCAGCGCGATGCGCGGTGAGCCGGTGAGCCGCAAAATTTTCACCTCGGCCTCATGCCGCGGCTCCAACGGCTGCGAGACATCCACCACGTAGAGCAGCGCGGAGCCGGCCAGCACCGGTTCGAGCAGCCGGCATTCGTTCACGAAAAACCGGTCGTCGCGATGCCGCTCCACGAATTTCCGAAACACCGCCAGCGGTTCCCGATGCGTGTCCGCCTCCTCCAATTCACGCAGCGCTTCGCGGGCATTTTGAAAGCCGGGGGTATCGACGAATTCAAACAGGTCGCGCACGCGGAAGCGCTGGCAGCAGGTGGTCGTCGGGAACGCGCCGATGCCCACGGAATCATCCTCCGCGAGGGTGGCGACGACGGAGGACTTGCCGTGGTTCACGTCCCCGAGGATGGCGATGACGGGCAGGTCGGCAGCGCTCATGGCGTGAGTGAAAACGTCGCGCAGTCCGGCATTTCCGCCTGCGTGAAATCGCGCCAGTAGCCCGCCCATCCGGGTGCCGGGGCGGTGGCGCGACCGTCCGCATCGAGTGCCACCACGAGAAAAAATCCGGCCGGCGGAACGGCGGGGCCGAGCGCGCGGAGCCGCTCGACGAATTGCGCAAACGCCGTGAACGCGGTGAACGGCGCGGGCACGGCGATGAGCCAGCGCGGAGCCCCGGTCAGCGCGGCGGCGAACCGCGCGAACGCGGCCTCATTGCCGCTGGGGAAATCGATCTCGGCGGTTTCCACGCAAGCGATCTGCCACCCGAATTGCGTTTCCACCCAGCGCTCGATCTCCGCGCGGACGCCGCCCAGCGGAGCGGCGATGAGCACGCAGCCCGGCTCCGCGCGGCGCGGCGCGGCGGCGAAGGAAGCGGTGCCGGACGACGGCAGATTGTCCCGGTGCGCGCGTTCGCCCTGGATCACCGGGCCCATCAGACGCTGCCAGGCCGCCTTGTGTCGCGGTTCATCGAAACTCACGCGCCCGAGCGCCGCGCGCAGCCGCGTCCAAAACCAGAGCCAGAGCAGCGCGCGGGGCAGGAGACCGTACCCGAGAATGACGCCCGCGAGCCACCGCCACCATGAGGCCGTCGCCGTGGGATCCAATGCCGCCACGCCGGATTGATAGTGAAACCAACTGTGCCCGACCTGAGCGAGCGTCGGGCATGCGTCGGGAGCGAACCACGTCCACGGCATCGCTACCAGCCGCACTGCGGTGTGCATGCCGAGCGGGCTTTCGGCCCATGTGGATTCCCAGCCGAAGGCCACATCGGTGAAGAACACGCGCAGGAGCAGCGCGGCGAGCGCGCCGAGATTCCACGCGAGACCAAAGCCCTGCAACGCCAGCCACGGCGGCCAGCGGAGCAACTGCAGATTGCGACCCGCGAGCTGGCGCAGGGCCACGGTTTCGGCGCGCAGGCGCAGGCGCTGTTCGCCGGTCAAATGTTCGCCTGCGCCGGCCAGCCATTGGCCGAGCCGCTCGCCGAGCCGCACGAGCAGCCGCCCCGCCGCGGAGCGCAGGCCGCGCGCGAGCGTGACGACCAGCGTCCACGCCAGAAACAGCCACTGCACGCCGACGATCATCGCGAGGAAAACGGCGACGTTCACCGGCCGCGCGCCGGCGTAATAGAGCGCCCCGCCGGCCACGGCGAAGCCAAGCACCAGCCCCGCGAAGACCGCTCCCGCGGCGAACGCGCGCCATCCTCCGGTCAGCCAGGTGCCAGGCAGCGGTTCGCCTGCGCGCCGGGCCGCCAGCCAGCGGTGGAAAACGACGGCGCGTTCGCCATCTTCGCCGGGAGTCAGATCCGGCGCGATTTTTTCGCGCCACAATCCCGCGTCGCGCCGGGCGGCGGCCTGCGGATCATCGGCGCGTTCATCGGCAGCGACGAGCGCCTCGAAGTCGAGCACGTCGGCGAGAGTCCAGTTGGTGGAGCGGCGCACCGGCTAGAGGTAGTTTTCGCGCCGGGGGATGTCAGCCAGAAACTCCCAGCGCCGGGATTTCAGCCGGCGACAAATCCTTTTTCTCTTCCCGCAGCATCGGCGCATCCGCATCCTCGCCCGCCATGAAGCGCGCACTTTTCTCCCTCCTCCTCGCCACCCTCATCACGCTCCGCATCGCCGCGGCGGATCTCGCCATCCCGGACAACGTGACCTTCGAGCGTGGCGTGGAATTTTCCAACCCCACCGGCCAGCCGCTCCAGCTCGACATCGCTGCGCCGAAGGAAGGCGCCGGCCCGTTTCCCGCCGTCCTCTGCATCCACGGCGGCGGCTTCCGCGCTGGCACGCGCGACGGCTACGACGGCCTGTGCGTGCAGCTCGCGCAGCGCGGCTACGTGGCCGCCACCGTCACCTACCGCCTCTCGCCCGGCGCGCAGTTTCCCGCCGCGGTGCATGATTGCAAAGCCGCCGTCCGCTGGCTGCGCGCGAACGCCGCGAAGTATCGCCTCGACCCCGCGCGCATCGGCGCGACCGGCGGCTCGGCGGGCGGGCATCTCGCGCTTTTCCTCGGCGTTACCGCGGGCGTGCCCGAGTTCGAGGGGGAGGGGAATGCGGCCCAATCCAGTGCCGTCGCGTGCGTCGTCAGTTTCAGCGGCCCGACCGATTTCACCAAGTCCTACGGCAAGAGCGTGGATGCCGCGGAAGTGCTCCCGCTTTTCTTCGGCGGCGACCTCACCACGAAACTCCGCGAGCACATCCACGGCAGCCCGCTCAACTGGGTCACGCCGCACGCCGCGCCCACGCTCTGCATCCACGGCACCGCCGACCCCTACGTGGCCTACGAGCAGGCGCAGTGGATCGTCGAGCGGATGAAAGCGAGCGCCGTCCCCGCCGACCTCCTCACCCTCGAAGGTGCCGGCCACGGCTTCAAAGGCGAGGACGCCGCGAAGGCCCAGGACGCCATGTTCGCGTTCTTCGACAAGTGGCTGAAACCGGCGGCGAAATAGACCGCTCGCAGGTGAAAATACTGGCTCCCGCACTCCGGCCGGTGGGTGGATTCCTTGGGATCGCTCTACTCCGCGCCCACTTCGCGGCCCATGAGGTTGGCCATCGCGGCGCGGGGGGAGATGGTACCGTCGAGGAGGGCGCGCATCTGGGTGATGATCGGCGTGTCGATGCCGTGGCGCTGGGCGACCTCGTGGGCGCTGTAGGTCGTTGGCACGCCCTCGGCGACCATGTTCATCGAGGCCACGATGTCGGCGAGCCGCTCGCCGCGGCCGAGGCGTTCACCGACGGCGCGGTTGCGGCTGTGTTTGGAAAAACAGGTGACCATGAGATCGCCGAGGCCGCTGAGTCCCTGGAAAGTCTCGCGCCGCCCGCCGAGCGCGGTGCCGAGGCGGGTGAGTTCGTTGAGCGCGCGGGTGACGAGCGCGGCTTTGGAGTTGTCGCCGAGGCCGAGGCCGTCGCTCACGCCGGCGGCGAGGGCGAAGATGTTTTTCAGCGCGCCGCCGAGTTCGATGCCGGCCACATCATCGCTCGTGTAGGCGCGGAAGAAGGGCGTGGAGAAGGCCTGCTGGAGCCGTTTCGCGAGCGCGGCATCGGCGCAGCCGAGGACGAGCGCGGTGGGTTTTTGCCGCGCCACTTCTTCCGCGTGGCTGGGCCCGGAAAGCACGCCGACGGGATTGCGCGGAAAACATTCCGCGATGATCTCACTCATCCGCAGCCCGCTCCCGCGCTCCACACCCTTCGTGCAGGAAAGCAGCGCCGCATCTTCGCGCAGCCCGACGGTCGAAAGCCGCGAGGCGACTTCGCGAATCGCCTTGGACGGCGTGACGAGCAGGACGAGATCGCACGCGCGCAGGTCGTCGAGCTCGTGGGTGAAACGCAGCTTCTCCGGCAGCGCGACGCCGGGGAGATACGCGGCGTTTTCCCGCGCCGCAGCGACGCGCGCGATGTGCGCCGCGTCATGGCCCCAGATCGTGACGGGCAGATGATTCCCGAGCGGCGGAAAGGCGAGAGCCGTGCCCCAGCTCCCCGCTCCGACGATGCCGACATTGCTCAAAGGTTTGGCCGTCATTTTTTGGTCCACGAAAAACACGGAAGGCACGAAAAATCCAGCCGCCGAACATCGTCTTTGGTCGTGCGCTCAGCGAAGGCGCAGGATCGGAAGAATTCGTTTCGTGTCATTTCGTGTCTTTCGTGGACTCCTCGGTTTTCGGTGTGCCGAAGCGCAGCTCGGTGCCGTCGCGCAGACGCCGGATGTTCGGCGTGTGGCGCTTGATGACGAGCGCGGCGGCGGCGACGGCGAAATAGAAATTTCCCCAGCCTTCCACCGCAGCCCACCCGTGCGACGGGCCGAAGAACATCAGTCCGATGACCACCACCGGCAGGCACGCCGCCGCGACCAG
>JANXSB010000006.1 GCA_025352865.1 Chthoniobacter sp.
GTCCCCGCTGGCCCGCGACTCCGCTACGTTGCAAATACCGAAGACTTTGCCTGCCCCAGCCGAAGACTTACCGCGAAGCTTGTGCTGCTCCGCGAAGCTCCGACATCACAAACTTCCCAAAATCCCCCATGCCTACCAGGCGCAGAAACCACGCCCGTCGCCGCGCCGTTCATGGTTTCTGCGGCACACCGCCAAACCGGTTTCGTGTTCGGCTGCTCGACAGCCTCAGAGGTCAGGAGAGGCTGCCTCGCAGCCTCAGGAGTGGTTTCGTGCGCTCATTGCCGCGCGGGCTAGAGAGAGCGAGAGAGGGCTTTCGTTTCGCTACGAAAACTCCGGCCAGCGGCGTGCGCCGTGCCAGAAGTGAAGGATGTTCACGACGCGTGCGGATTTGTCGCAAGTATAGAAAACGAGGTAGGGCGGCAGGGGCATTTTGCGAATGGCGCGCTGGGCATCGTGATACGCATGGCGCTCCGGGAGCGTCGCGAGGTTCAGCGCCCGTGAGATGAGCTTTTCGCCAAGCCGGGCAGCAGCTTGGGGATCATCCTGGGCGATGAATTCAACGATTTCGCGCAGATCAGCAAGCGCGCTGTCAGTGATCAGGACTTTGAAATCCATCCCGGAATCATGGCCCGCACATCCTCAATCGGCCGCACACGTCCCGCCTCGACATCGCGCAATCCGCGTTCGAGGGCGGCAGCCAGTTCCGCAGCATCCGGCTCGGGTTCCATCGCGAACAGTTCCGCCGTGAGCAGCGCCTTGTCGCGCGGATTGAGATGGTCAATCGCCGTCTTGATTTCGTTAAGCGTGCTCATAGTGGAGTGTAGAATATCTGGAATTGCGAACAGGTGCAAGAAGCGCGCAGCTCGCTATGGCGGAGAGGCGATCCAATCCCGGGCGACGGTGGTGCCGGTCTCGGCAAGTTCCAATACCCGGACCCATTGCCAATGCGCCGAGGTGTAGAGCGTGAGCGCATGGCCGCTACGGCGACGCATGCCTTTCGCGGCAAACCAGCGCCGGGCCACGCGACGCACCTTGCTGAACGCCACGCGGTCGAGTTCGATTTCCTCGACCTTAGACCGGGGCAGATTCTTGCGCCCGATGACGCCCCAGAATCTTCCGACCCTTTCCCAGCCGGCGGGGAGTTCGCATTCCTTCCCCATGTAGTTCTTGCTGCAATAGCACATCACGCCATTGCGGGAGCGGATCGCTTCCACGCGGACGCCGGCGAGCAGGTGATTCATTACGTCGTAGTTCTCAACATTGTTGACGATCCATCGACGGTAGGCCGCGGCCCCGAGCCTGCCTTTCTCGACGGGGAAGTTTTTCGGAAGCCTGCATTGATTGACGATCTCGACCCAGCGCACGGCTACAGCCTGCCAGGGCAGAAACGGGATGCCGTAAACCAGCAGATGAAAATGCGGGGCTCCACGCTTCTGCGGTTCCAGCTTCCAAATGAAGCAGCTTTGCGGATAGGCCCGCAGCAGCCATTTCCCAAACGTGTCCAGATCGGACTTCCACGCCAGCGGGTCATTGTCCCATTCATCGTCATAAGTCAGCGTGACGAAGATCGGGAGAATTTGCCGATTGAGCGACGAGACAAGAGCGAGCATCCGGGAGCGCGATTTGCCGGAGAAGCCGGAAACGGCTCCACGCTTCGACTTCGTTTCCCTCTCGTATTCCTCCCAGCCGGGAATCCCGTCGATGCGAATTAAGGTGCCTTCGTAGTAGAGGCGAACGCGCCGCTTTTTGTCCCTCGCGGCCCTGGCGTCGAGATATTCGCCATGACATTTCTGATTCAGTTCCTCAGCGCGAGGCGAGTGCGCCCAGGCGTGCAGCGGTGTCAGGAAAAGTTCCCGCGGTGAGATATGGCATTTAGATAAACCAAGGGACCGCGCTACCGGTGCCGCTGGCGCGGCCCCGGCAGTGCGGTCCTCGGTGCTCATCGCGCACAGCTCGCGATGGGCTGCTTCGATCCGACGTTCGCGGGCATGCCATGCCGCACGGGCATCGCACGAGCCGTTGGCGGGCAGATCGCAGCCAGTGCCTTGTTCGGGTGGAATCATTTCCGCCCTCCGTTTTGACCGCGAACTATGAAACGCCCGCAGTCGTCAACGAATGTACAGCCGCGCCGTTGACCGACGCAGACGCCATCTTGCGACTCGCACGGGCAGGCGGGACCCATGTGCGATGCATCCTGCGGAAGACCGACCTCCTTCGAGGGGATTTCTCGCCGTTTCCCAAAAGCGCCCGAGGTCATTTCGATCCTCCGCACGCGACTTGCCGCTTCCAGCGCGCGTTTTCTGGTAATACCGTCTGGCTATACCGCTGGCTATACTGGCGGAAAAATGGCAGACCATTGCGGGCCTCGTCAGGCCACGCTAAATCGTCCGCCAATCCGCATGAATGCTTGATGTGCAGCAACCCAGACCAGTCCAGTCCAACCGAGGCCAAACGCGACCAATCGGGATGAAAATTCTGTGTGACAAGAAGCGATTGGTCTTAGAGGCGTCCGGAATGGGCGCGCCGTGATGTCTGCCGGCGCGCTCTCGCTCATCGCGTTCATCATCGTCGCGCTCGCCGTCTGCTCGGCGCTGT
>JANXSB010000034.1 GCA_025352865.1 Chthoniobacter sp.
TGAGCACCCAACTTCTCGACCCACCCACAGCACCCGCAACGCAGTTCGACATCGATCGCACGCGCGGTGACTTCGCATATCCCGAGGAACACAAATTCGACGCGGGCACGGGCCTGACGAAGGATACCGTCGATTACATCTCGAAGGTTAAAGGCGAGGCAGAATGGATTCGCGAGTTCCGCCACCGCGCGCTGGAAATTTTCAAATCGAAGCCGATGCCAACGCATTGGGCATCGAAGGATTTGGAGAACATTGTCTTTGAAAACATCCGCTATTACCTCGCCAACGGGCAGACGCCGACGCGCTCGTGGGACGACGTGCCGGACGATGTGAAGAAGACGTTCGACCGGCTCGGCATCCCGGAGCAGGAGCGGAAATTCCTAGCGGGCGTCGAGGCGCAGTTCGACTCCGAGGCGGTGTATTCCAACATCAAGGCGGCGGTCGGCGAGCAGGGCGTGATCTTCTGCAACTCGACGGAAGGGCTGCGCGAGCACCCGGAGATTTTCCGCAAATGGTTCGGCAAAGTCATCCCGACGGGCGACAACAAATTCAGCGCGCTGAACAGTGCCGTCTTCAGCGGCGGCTCGTTCATCTACGTGCCGCCGGGCGTGAAGGTGAAACACCCGCTGCAAGCCTACTTCCGCATCAATGCGGAAAACTTTGGTCAGTTCGAGCGCACGCTCATCATCGCCGACGAAGGCAGCGAAGTGATGTACATGGAAGGCTGCACCGCGCCGAAATTCGAGACGGCCACGCTGCATTCGGCCGTCGTCGAACTCGTTGCCTTGAAAGGCGCGAAGATCCAATACGTGACCGTGCAAAACTGGTCGGCAAACGTCTTCAATCTCGTGACCAAGCGCGCCATCGCGCATGAGGAAGCCGAGGTGAAATGGATCGACTGCAACATCGGCTCACGCCTCACGATGAAATATCCCGGTGTCGTTTTGAAAGGTCGCAAGGCGCGCGGCGAAGTCATCTCCATCGCGCTCGCCAGCGACGGACAGCATCAGGACACCGGCGCAAAGATGATCCACGCGGCGGATGAAACGACCTCGAACATCGTCTCCAAATCCATCTCCGTCGGCACGGGCCGGTCCACGTATCGCGGGCTGGTTCACATCCCGAAGCACCTCAAAGGCTGCAAGAACAACACCGAGTGCGACGCGTTGCTCATCAACTCGAAATCGCGCACCGACACCTACCCCGCGATCACCGTGCGCGGCACCGGCAACTCCAGCCAGCACGAGGCCAGCGTCTCGCAGATTTCCGCCGAGCAGATCTTCTACATGCAACAGCGCGGCCTCACCGAAGCGCAGGCGATGAGCCTCTCGGTGAACGGCTTCGTCAACGATCTCGTCCGCCAGTTCCCGATGGAATACAGCGTCGAGCTCAAGCGCCTGATCGACCTCGAAATGGAAGGAAGCGTCGGCTAGCCATGAGCACCGCAATTTTGGAATCCGAAGAAGTTTTGACCACGACCACCGCGCCCATCCTCAGTGCTGGGCCGGCCTCGCCAGAGCAGGCCGGGGCTTGGGAAAAATTCATCGCGCTGCCGATGCCGGTGCGCACCAACGAGGAGTGGCGCTTCGCCAATGTCAAAGACCTCGACCTCAGCGCGTACGTGCAGTCCACGCCAGTCGATGACGCGACGCGCGAGGATTTGCTCGTTCGCTCGCAGGGTTTGGCCGTGGTCGCCGGGCGCATGGTTTTTGCCAATGACGACCTGCTCTCGCACGAGACGCTCGCCGATTCGCTCCGCCAGCGCGGCGTCATCTGGCTGCCGCTGGATCAAGCCGCCACCGAGCATCCCGAGCTATTCCGTAAACATTTCATGCGCGAAGAAGCGATTCTCGGCGGGCAAAAATTCGCCGCGCTCCATGCTTCGCAGGTGCGCGCGGGAACTTTCCTCTACGTCCCGCGCGGCGTCGAAATCGACCTGCCGATCGAGGCCTTCCACTGGCTGCACGGCGCGAATGCGTCCGTCTTCCCGCATACCCTCATCCTCGCCGAGGAAATGGCGAAGGTGACGCTCATCGACTACTACGAAAGCGCCAACGCGAACGCGCCCGGCCTCGCCTGCGGCGTGAATGATCTGTGGCTCGGATCGGGTGCCAACGTCACCTACGTCTGCGTGCAAAACTGGGGCCGCAAAGCGCACACCTTCCAGATGAACTCCACGGTCGTCGGTCGTGACGCGCATGCGAAGGCGCTTTTCGCGCAGCTCGGCGGGCGGCATGTGCGCAGCGAGAGCATCAGCCATCTGCGCGGCCAGGGCGGGCGCAGCGACATGCTCGCCGTGACCGTGGCCGACGCCGCGCAGGAAGTGGACGCGCGCACTTTCCAAATCCACGAAGTGCCCAACACGCAAAGCGACCTGCTCTACAAAAACTCGCTCGACGGCACCGCGCGCACGATTTTCGCCGGCCTCATCCGCGTCGATCCCGGCGCGCACCGCACCGACGCCTACCAGAAAGTCCGCAACCTCCTCCTCAGCGACGAAGCCGAGGCGAACAGCGCGCCCGGCCTCGAGATCGAAGCCGACGACGTGCGCTGCACGCACGGCGCGACCAGCGGGCAGATCGAGCAGGAGGAGCTTTTCTACCTGCTCTCCCGCGGCATCCCGACGAAGGAGGCCCAGCGCCTCATCGTTTTTGGCTTCCTGAATGAAGTTCTTGAGCGCCTCGGCAACGAGCCCGTGCAGGAAAAACTGCGCGAATTGGTCCGCGCGAAATTCGCCGCGCACCGCGGGCGGTCTGCGGCGTAACCGTCCGCCGTCCCTCACGAAGGCCCCCCTGTTGGATAAAAGGGGGAGCGGGTGAAGAGACTCGAACTCTCGGCAGAGGACTCGCAAACTACACAGAATCAGACGGTTCCTGATTCCACCCAAAGCGCGAATACACAAATACGCGCACAGATTCCAGACGCATCGGGGCGCGATCTGTCCCGAGTAGTCGCGGCGTGGTCAAAGATTTCCGCGCCGCTCAAGGCGGCAATTCTCGCCATCGTCAATTCGTCAACCGGGGAAGCGGACGGCGACGGTTGAACATTTCGCACACCGGGCGCGGCCAACCCGGTGCGCAGTTCCGCGGCCACCCCGCCCGCACGGTCCGGCGCGGTCGGGGCCATCAATGGACTGATCGTTGTGAAGATCAACGGCGAAGGTCGTGGCGTCACCTGTCGCGCAATGAAGCCAATCCAAAACATGAAAAAAGAAATCGCAGTGGAAGAATTCTTGGCGGGCCGTCGCGTGGTCATCGTCAAGTTTGTGACGCACCGTCACAAAGAAGTTCAGAACAAAGCAAAGAAGGTCGTCGGCATCGTGAACCTTTACGAAGTTCAATGCGCGGACGAGAAGGCTCCCACGGTTCAAACGTGGTGCCCTCGCAGTGTCCAGACAATCGAGCAAGCCGTGAAAGAATGCCCCTGCACTTTCAAGGAGGGGCAA
>JANXSB010000139.1 GCA_025352865.1 Chthoniobacter sp.
CGGATCGCCGGGCTCGCATGGTCACTGCTCGGCGCGGACGCCGGGCGCTACATCGAACCGTTCGCCGGCAGCCTCGGCGTGCTCCTCGGACGCCCCGGCGGCGCCCCGCAGCGCGGCCTGGAGGTCGCGAACGACATCGACGGGTACATCGTGAACACGTGGCGCGCGCTGCGCGAGAACCCGGATGCCACGATCGCCGCGGCTGATGACCTGCGCAGCGAGCTCTGCCTGACGGCGCGCCACCTGTGGCTCGTCGAGAACCGGGAGCGGCTGCTCGCGGGGCTGCGGACCGATCCGTCGTGGCACGACACGGAGGCGGCGGGCGCGTGGCTATACGGCATCTCGCTCTGGATCGGCGACGCGTTCGCGTCCGGCACCGGGCCGTGGACACGGGAACGCCTCGGCGGCGCCCCGGGCGGAGACGCCGCGATCAAGCGCCAGCTACCGCACCTCGGGACCGACGGGCAGGGCGTGCAGCGCCAGCTACCGCACCTCGGAGACGACGGGAAGGGCGTGCACCGCCAGCTCGGCGACGGCGGTTCGGGCGTGATCAGCGCCGGTGTGTACGCGCTCGCCCGCGACCTGCAACGCCGGATCGCGCGCTGTATGATCACCTGTGGCGACTGGCAACGCGTCCTGTCGCCGGCAGCGTCCCATGCCCCGGGCGGCGCCACCGCGATCCTCCTCGACCCGCCATACCCCGACCACGAGCACGCCTACGCTGCCTCCGGAAGCGTCTGGGAGGACGTCACAGCGTGGTGCGACGCGAACGCCGCCAGCCCGCACCGGATCGTCCTGTGCGGCCACGAGGGCGACTACACGCCGCCCGATGGATGGCGCACGATCGCCTATACCGCGAAGGGAAGCTCCAGCGCGAACCGCGGCCGCGAGCGCCTCTGGGCGTCGCCGTCCTGCGTCGGCGGCGTCCGCTCGCTCTTCGAGGACGCGTCGTGATCCGACCTGACGATCGAAGGCATCCACTACACCAGGGAGACGAAATGACCAACACCGTGAGTACCGCGAGCACTGCGCCCGCGCTCACCTGGACAACGGAGCAGCGGACGCTGATCATCGAGCACCTGATCACGATCCCCGACGGCTGCGAACCTGCTACCAACGGCGAAATCGAGCTCTTTTCCGCCGTCTGCCGCGCCAAGGGGCTCGACCCGTTCAGCGGACAGATCTACCCGATCTTCCGCCGCGACCGCAAGCACCCGCTCGGCCGAAAGATGGCGATCCAGACCGGGATCGACGGGTATAACCTGATCGCCGCCCGTACCGGAAAGCTCGACGGGATCCACACCGAGTGGTGCGGACAGGACGCGCAGTGGTGCGACGTCTGGCTCGCGAACGAACCACCAGCCGCCGCGCGCTGCATCATCACGCTTCGCGGCAGCACGAGCCCGATCATCGCCGTCGCGACCTGGCAGGAACTGTGCCCACGCGACCAGAACGGCACGATTCAGAACGTGCAGTGGATCCGGATGCCGTCCGCGATGCTCGGCAAGTGCGCACGCGCTGCAGCGCTGCGAACGGCCTTCCCGAACGAGACGAGCGGCCTGCAGGTCGACGCCGAGATGCACCAGGCCGACATCGTCGACGTCATCCGAGAACCACTCCCGGGGTTGCCGATGCCACGCCGACGCGCCGACGCGAATGACCGTCAGCGGATAAAGGACGCCTCTACCGGGCTCACGGCCAGCGAGCGAGACGCCGTGATCGCGCCCTACGCCGAAGACGGCAAGCTCTACGGCGACCGCGTCCCCGACGTGCTCGAGGCGCTCCGGATCGTGGGCCTGGTCGAGATCGAGGAGATGATGGTCGAAGCCGAGGCCGTCGAGAGCGACCTCGAGGTCGAGGCATGAGCGCCTTGCCACTCACCCCCGACGCGGCGCCGGCCGATGAGGTCATCGCACGGATCGAACTGGTGCCGCTCGTGCAGGAAACGAGGATGTTTCGGATCACCGGGGTTGCGCCACTCCTCGTGCACCAGTGGTCAGAGAAGTCTCGACAGCAGCTACTCGAGGGTACGCGAGTAAAGAAGGCGCTGGAGCCGAGGCGGCCCGGTGCTGAGATCGCGGACGAGGCAATCTACCGGTTCCACGGACAGCCCGATGATGTCCATGGATTCCCCGCGGCCGGCGTGAAGAAGGCGATCGTGAGCGCAGCGCGGTTCTTCAAGGGAGCGCTGACGATGGCAGAGCTGAAGTCACTGATCTACATCCACCAGACGGGCGAATGCCGCGAGGACGGACAGGGCCTACTGGAGATCGAGCACGACAGCTGGAAGGTGGACACGCGGATGGTTCGCATCGGCGGTAGGGCCTCCGACGTCAGGTATCGGCCGCGATACGACCAGTGGTCGATCGTCGCTCCGATCACGTTCTTCCCCCACATCATCGACCTGTCGAGTCTATGCAGCCTGGTCGAGGCGGCCGGGTTCGTCGGGCTCGGCGAGAACCGTCCGGAGAGGGGAGGGACGAACGGTCGGTTCAGGCTGGACGCGACCATCGAGTGACGAGGCAGGCGTGGCAGGGCTCGGACGGGCGCGGCCAGGCAAGGCAAGGCATGGAGCACGACCATCAACGAACAGGAGGTCATCGCACCGTGAACGACGAACCATCGCACGTGCTCGGCATACTCGCCGAGATCTCAGACCGGAACGGGTCGCTAACCCCGAAGATCGTCGTCGCCGAGGCGCGAAACGAGAAGCACCCCCTTCACTCACGCTTTGAGTGGGACGACTCGATCGCGGGCGAACGGTTCCGGATCACCCAGGCGTCGCAACTCATCCGAAGCGTCATGGTCAAGGTCGTCACGAGGTCGGCGCCGGGCCCGGTAGAGGTACGCGCCTTTTGGCCGAAGCGCTATGTCGAACCCGACGACGATGCACGTGAGGTCGAGGATCGCCCCGACGGACGCAGCGCCTACGTACAGACGGCAACCATGACGCCGGTGCAGCTCGAGCGAATCGGCATCCAGATACAGCGCGATGTAGCTTCGCTACGCCGCAAATATGCCCGGTGGGACGATCTTCTCCAGACCGTGATCGACCAGGAGTTCGCTTACGCTGGCGAGGCGGAGGCATGAGCAGCGAGGTCGTATCGCTCGAGCTCGACGGCGGCACGCTGATCACCGAGGACGCCGTGATCTCCCGAAACGGCGTCGTCCTGTTCACCCGCGAGGACATCGCCAGCATCACCACCTGGCTGCGTTCGTGCATCGACGCCGAGCGCGACCAGCTCCGTCCGGTGAAGCGCGCCGCCGCCGAGTGGATCTACGAGGCGATGGACCGCGACGGAACCTACACCCTGCACGCGAACGGCCTGGTCGTGAACGGCGAGAGTCGCGGCACATGGGAGGCGCAGGAGAGGATCGACGTCGAGCAGCTCCACGCCGACCTGCTCGTTCTACGAGGTCGAGATGTCCCCTGCGATGCGGACGCCTCCGTCTCGTTCGTACTTGGCTGGGAGCGCGACCGGCGCGCCTGGGTCGACGAGCACTTCAAGACCGAACGAACGCTCACCGCCGCCGGCCGCAACCGCCTCACCCGGATGGCCGGAGCGTACAGCCGCGCGCTCGAGCTCGCTACAACCCCCGTCCTCGAGGGCGAACGACGAGCACGGAAAACACCCACGATCAAGGAGGAACGATGAACATCCCCGCCGCACCCGCCGACCAGGACCGAGGCACGCTACTCGACGTCGGATCCTACAACGTCCAGATCGGCAACGTGTCCGAGGTCACATCGAAGTCAGGCACTCCCGGAATCCAGATCGACTACACCTGCGACGTCGGCGAGATCCGCGAGTGGGTCTACATCACGCCGAAGACCCGCTGGAAGCTACAGGAACTCCTCGACGCCTGCCGCGTGGAGACACCCGAGGGCGCATTCGACCTGGACATCGCCACGCTGATCGAGAAGACGCTGCGGATCGTCGTCGAGGAGAAGACCTTTGACGGGAAGAAGCAGACCCACGTCGCAGGTCACGAGCTCGCAAACCGCACGGCGAACGTCAGCACCAAGACCGCCGTGTCCGATGACGACATCCCGTTCTGATGGCGCAGAGCGGGCCCGCAAAGACGACCGAATCCCAGTTCCAGGGCCAGGTTATCGAGCTCGCCCACATTCTCGGATGGACTGTCGCCCACTTCCGGCCTGCTCGCACCGAGCGGGGTTGGCGTACAGCCGTCGCGGCTGATGGCGCTGGATACCCCGACCTGACGATGGTTCGCGAGCGACTGGTCTTCGCCGAGCTGAAGTCAGACCGCGGTCTGGCCAGCGAAGCGCAGAGGGACTGGCACACGAAGCTCGTCATAGCGAACGTCGAGACGTACCTCTGGCGCCCCGCAGACTGGGTCGAGATCGTCAGCACCCTCACCCGCCGGGTCGTTGCATGAAGGAGCGCCCGCAGTCCAAAACTGGGAGAACCGTGGTGAAGAAGAAGCATGGGAGGCCGGTCGCCGAACACCTCCTCGAGCCATTCGAGGTCGCGCTAGCGAGGATGCTTATATACCTCGCGCGGGGAAGAGCGGAACAGCCAGAGAGCGCTGACCCCGACAAGCCCGCCTGATGGCCGCCGGACAGATCGAACACGAGATGCTCATGGGTGCTCTCGCCTACGCCACGCAAGGCTACCGCGTCTTCCCATGCCAGCCACGCGGGAAGCAGCCGATCACCACCCACGGCCTAAGGGATGCGACAACGAACACCGACAAGATCCGGGCCTGGTGGGCGCAGACGCCGACCGCAAACGTCGCTGTCGCTTGCGGCGGAGATGATCACCTGGTCGTCCTCGACGTCGATAACCCGGCGGCGCTATCGGATCTCGAGGAACGGATCGGGGCGCTACCGGCGACGCTCACGACCAGCACCGGCAGGAACGGCGGCGGCCGGCATTACTGGTTCAGAGGGCCGGAGGGAATCGTCATCGGGAACCGTCGAGGAACGCTCCCCGGCGGCATCGACGTACGCGGGGAGGGCGGATACGTGATCGCCCCGCCTAGCTGGCACCCGGACGGCATCCGCTACGCCGTCGCATCAGAGCACCAGGTCGCCGAGATCCCAGGATCACTCATAGGCATCCTGATCGCCAGAGTGATAACGCCTAGGGTGGGTGGCGGAGACGTCCCGGCGGTTCGTTCGAACGCTACCCATGGTCGGACATCCCTATACGGTCAACGTGCGCTAGATCTCGAGGTCGAGAGGCTACGCCAGGCACCCGAGGGGCGTCGGAACGAGTCGCTCAATAGCGCCGCATTCAACGTCGGGCAACTCGTCGCCGGAGGTGAGGTCGACGAGGATCAGATGCGCGACGCACTGGTCGGAGCGGCACAAGCCATCGGGCTTGAAGAGCGTGAGATCACAGCAACGCTACAGAGCGGACTAAATGGAGGGAGTTCCTACCCGCGGTCGTCGCCCGAGCGAGGTGCTGTCCGGACGTTCGTCATCGCCATACCGGCCGCCGAGGGGGCTCCAGGCGATAGAGAAGACGACCACGAATGGCTGAAGTACGAGCCGTGGTCGGTCTTCCGCCACCGCGTCCCGGAGGACGTTTCCTACTACGTCCACGAGCTCGTCATCCGCGGCGGCATCGGTGTCATCGGCGCCCCCGCGAAGGCCGGGAAGACGTGGCTCGCAGAACACCTCGCCCTGTGCATCGCCAATGGGAAAAACTTCCACCAATGGGCGATCAACGAGCCCCACCGCGTCCTCTACCTCGCCCTCGAGGGCAGCGCCACCGGACACGCGACGCGGTTCAAGGTGCTTGCTCGAGGGATCGGCGTTGACCCCTTGACCGACGAGACGATGGAGGAGAACCTGAACATCGTCACGCAGCCGCCAAGAGGGCTGAACCTCGTAGACATCGTCGACGCCAGCGCATTCGTGCAGAGCGTCCTCGACGGCCGCTTCGCCGTCGTCTTTATCGACGTCGCCCGGGCTGCCGCGAAGATCCGCGAATCCGGCGAAGGAACCTACGACCTACGGGCGATTCAGAGCCACCTTAGACCGCTCATGGAAGCAGGCGTTACGACGATCTTCGTCCACCATGCGAAGAAGGTTCAGACCGCGTCACCGAGCACCTATACGCCGGCCCTCGAGCGGCTCTCCGGATCGGGAGACTGGGGAGGTGTCGTCGATGTCGGCCTGGTGCTCGAGAAGGGCGAGGAGGGCTGGCGAGACGCGGTGCTCCACGTCGAGGGTCGCGACATCCCGACGCCGCCGACGAAGCTTCGTATTCGCTACGACGGCGACGGGTCCGGTGAAAACGGCGCCATCACCGCTCTCGACACGATCACGCCGAGCATCGTCGAGGACGACGAGGGAGCGGATGAGCGGAACGAACGAGCGATCCAGCTCGCCGTCTGGCTCGGCGAAAAGGTATCCCGTGAGGCGACGACGAGTGAGGTGATGGCGCGTCTGGGGATCTCTCGCTCAACGTTGAGGAGGATGCGGAGGGCGATCCATAGGCAAGGAATCGTCATCATTGAGGCAGCTGGTCAACACTCTCCGACAATCTACTCTCGGCCGTGATCCAGATGTGTCAGGGTGTTCACAGGGTGTTCATGAACACCCTCAAGAGTCAGGTGGTCACCCACCCCCTTAGGGGGGTGGGCATGAACCACCTGATGAACACCCTGAACACCCTCGAATCCGAGAGAACCGATGAACAGTCTGGAATGCCATTCGGATCCGAAAGAACGGATGAGGCACCTGATGACGAAGGAAGCGGGCCAGGAGAGTGAGTCGTCCGCTGCCCACCCCTGGCGCCGTGGCTCGCATAGCCGTCATCATCCTTGGACGAGGCGACCTGCTCGAGGCCTGGGCGATGCGCTCCGCCGGACTGAGCTACCGCGAGATGGCCGTCCGGGTCGGATGCTCGGAGAGCACCGCCAGGCGCCGGACGGCCGAGGCGACCAGACGACTCCGCCTTCACTACGAGGAGAACAGATCATGACCGAGATCGATGAGGCGCGACGGCTTCCACGATTCCGACCGACAGCGCAACCGTCGATCGTCGATCTCTACATCGAGAAGGCGGTCGACCCCTCCTCACCGGCCGGCAAGCGAGCGCTTCGTGGGATCCCTGTCGTCGGCGGCACCTCTGGCACGCAGCCCGGCACCGACCCGCTCCATGCCGTCCTCGACAAGATCTGTGGATGCGGCAAGCAGAAGCTCCCGGAGCGAGCTCGGTGTCGTCGATGCGCGAGGATGACGACATGAGGGCGACACTTGCTGCTACCATCACTGATGCGGGCGGCACGTAGCCGCTGGAGCCCTGTCCCCCCCCTCGTGGGAGAGATGGAACACGGTGGCACCGCCAGCTCTAAAACGGCTTCGGATCACTCCGGAGCCGTTCTGCGTTTCAGAAACCTTGCAGACAAAGAACTCCTTTTGCAGCGACTGCTCGACGTACATCGAGCATGCCGGGCGCTGCCTAGCCTGTGCCCGCCTCTATGAGGCTCGTCGTGGACTCAGGCGCAGCCGCGACGGCAGAAACCGTAGCGAGTGGAAGCGGACACGCGCCCTCGTGCTCGACATGGCCGACCACTGCTGCGTCTCCTGCGGCGACCTCGCCACCCAGGCCCACCACATCAACGGCGGATGGCACGACAGCGACGTGACGCAGTACGAGGCGCTCTGCGCGACCTGCCACGGTTCCGTCCATGGGGGGGGGATGCCGGCCGTCGGCCGTCGATCCAGCCCCCGTTACCAGCCTCTTTTTGACGGAAATCGCGCGTCGTGACACGGGACGAGGTCACCGCAGCGATTGGGACGGCTTCTGAGCGCCTCGCCGATGCGGTTGACGCCTACGTGCTGGCGCAGGATCTCTCCGCGCACGCGGCCGCACAGTGGCGTTCTGGCGGGTGCCTCGTTGACGCACCGGAATGGAAGGCGCTACTTGAGGCAGAGAAGATGGCCGCCGCACGCCGGGCCGACCTGGGGTTGACCGCGAAGGCGCCTGCCCGGGCGGCAGGTCGACCGGTCGGAGCCGCGAGCGCCGCCGATCGGGTCGCGAAGGTCGCGAAGGTGACGAAGCTGCGGGCGGTCGGCGGTTGACCCTGGTCGCTGCCTATCCCGCCGCGCTCTCCGAGTACGCCGCCGGTACCAGGGTCGACCATTTCGCCTCGTGGTGTCGCGAGCACTGCGTGCAATCGATCGGCCAGTTTGCTGGCGAGCCGCTCGAGCTCGAGCCGTGGCAGTTCCGTTTCATGGCGGAGGCGATGTCCGTTGATGAGGACGACGCTCCGTACTGGCGGGTCGTGGTGCTCGTCGTGTCCCGGAAGAACGGTAAATCTACGCTTCTATCTGCGCGGGCTGGCTACGAGCTCGACGTCGAGACGGACGAGCCGGAGGTGCTGCTCGCGGCGGCATCAGACAAGCAGGCGGGACGACTTTTCGATGGTGCAGCCGGGTTCCTAAAGCGTTCCGCTGAGCTTCGCGGTCGCTTCGTCTTCCGCGACTATATCGGCGAGATCGCCCAGGTCGAGGGCGGCGGCCGGATTCTGCGGATGGCGACGAAGGCCGCGACGATGCATGGCTATAACCCATCGCTAGGCGTCGTCGACGAGCTCCACGCCTGGACAGCTCCATCCGCGCAGGCAGCGTTCGGGGCGATGGTGACGGCCGGTGGTGCACGTAAGCGGACACAGGTGTTCGTGATCACGACGGCGGGCGAGGGGCACGAACGAGAGACGTCGATCCTGGGGAAGCTCGTTGACCGAAATGAGCGAGACGGCGCCGTTGAGTCCGAGGCCGGGCTAACGGTTAGCAGGAACCACGTGGCTCGGACGCTGGTCTACAACTACTCGGCTCCGACAAGCGATCCTTCGGACGTCGTTGCGATGAAGCTAGCGAACCCGGCGAGTTGGATCACGGAGGAGTATCTCGCCCGGCAAGCCGCCGATCCAAGCCTCTCGGCAGCGCAGGTGCTGCAGCTCCATGGCTGCGTCTGGGCGACCTCGGATGATTCCTTCGTCTCGCTCGAGCGGTGGCGCGAGCTGGGGTCGGTGGACGGCGTGATCGCTGACGGCGCATCGATCTGCGTCGGATTCGACGGTAGCCGGACGTATGACACGACGGTGGCGGCGTGGGCCTCGATGCGCCCTGATGGTCGGATTGCGGTCAAGTCACACGTCTGGGCGACCCGTCGGGAGGCGCCACACCATGAGCTTGTGGGGGGTGGCGAGATCGACTTCGAACGGTTTGAGAAGTACGTCGCAGAGGAGTTGTTTGGTCACTTCAAGGTGATCGAGGGCGCCTATGATCCGCGCTACCTGATCCGATCGGTGCAGCTCCTACGGGACAGGCTTCCCGGCAGTCGGATCGCCGAGGTGGAACCGATGTCGAAGCTGATGCGTGATGCGCTGGCGACCTTCTACCAGCTCGTGATCGACGGAAAGATCATCCACGACGGCGACCCGGTGCTGACGGCGCACGTTGCGGCGGCGAAGGCCGAGCAGGATGAGCGTGGCTGGGTGGTGCGTAAGCGTCACCAGTCTCAGCCGATCGACGCGTTGATCGCGGTTGTTCTGGCGGTCTGGCGCTGTTCGATCGCTGGCCGGCCTGCGAAGCCGATCTTCATGGAGATGTGGTGATCCGGCGGCGCCGACGAATGCAGGTCAGGGTACACCTGACGGCGATGGGTGGTGGGGATCTTCCGAGCGTGGAGGGCGTGATGCTCGGCGTCGAGTACGGCGAGCTGGTGATCCGGAAGCCCTCGGTACTGGTCGGCGCCGGCGCGAAGCACGAGTCGAAGGCGTTGTCGATTCGGATCCCGCTTGGCCGCGTGAGCTTCTACGAGGAGTTGTCGTGATCCTCGCTGGACGGATTGGAGACGTGAACCTTCGTGGTGCTTCGTGGACGCCGGAGCAGGCGATCGCGATGGGGAAGGCTGACCGCGTCGGACGCGGTATCGTCAGTGCCCGGTCGGCGTTCCAGATCCCACTCTTCGACCGGGCGGTGCGGATCGCCGCAGAGGCCGTAGCCTCGCTCGGGCTCCGGGTCTGGCGGGGAAAGGGACTCGACCGTCGCGAGGCGGACTCGTCGTGGCAGGCGAAGCTCTTCTCCTACCCGAACGAGTCGCAGAGCGAGTTCGAGTTCTGGGATGTCATCGAATCGTCGATGACGGCGCGACGTAACGCCTACGCCGTGAAGATCCGCGACTCCGCGGGTCGGGTCGTCGAGTGGTATGCGATGCACCCGGACCAGGTCGAGGCCCGCATCGATGGGACGATCGGCGTTCGTTACCGGGTCTACATCGAGCGTGGCGGTGTGGACCCGTTTGAGCGTGGGTTCGGTCTGACGTACGACCTGTCACCAGGCGACGTGGTGCACTGGAAGGGCCCCGGGGCGCTCGGGATGCTCGTTGCGCCCTCACCGGTTGAGCTCTTCATGGATACCCTGTCGGCGGCCGTAGGTCGGACGAAGGCGGAGCGCTCGGTATACGAGCGAGGGTTCGCCATGAAGCTTGCTGTTGAGTTCCCCGACGACGTTTCGCCCGAGCAGGGGCGCGAGTGGCGCGACCTGTTCATGGATAGCTACGCCGGTGTCGGCGGAGATCCTATTGCGGTGATCGGATCTGGAGGGAAGTTGTCGCCGATCTCGATGTCGCTGCGGGATGCGTCGTTCGTCGAGGCCGCCGGTATCGGGACGCTCGAGATCGCTCGGATGATGGGTATCTATCCCGGAGAGCTACTCGAGGCTGTCCCCCAGCGGGGGTCGCAGCCGGCGCTCTGGGAAGAGGTGCAGCAGAAGTGGCTGCGGTTCGGTGTTGAGCCGCGTCTTCGTCGCCTCGAGGGCCGTGTCAACGCTGACCCGGACTTCTTCTCCTCGGCGATGCTGCGTTCCGGGTTCCAGACGGACGGGATGATCCGCGGCGACCTTCTCACCGAGGCGACGATCCGGGCAACACGGGTGCAGACCGGTCAACTCCTCGTCGACGAGGCACGAGCCGAGGTCGGGTTGCCGCCGCTGCCACCATCGAACGGCATCGAAGCTCCCGGGTCGGTCCCGCAGATCGTTCCGGTCGGCGGTGCCCCGAACCCGGGTGGGACTCCGGTCATCGCCGACCCGTCGACCACCGATGCCACGCGGACCGTTGAACGGGTGGTGCTTCGCGAGGTCGTAGAGCGTGAGAGCGGTGGGGTGGTGGTACACGTCGATCCGACGCCGATTCAGGTGAACGTCGCGGCTCCACGTGTGCGGGTAGACGGCCCTCTCTTGCCGGCGCCGGTGAACGTCGTAAACGTTGCGCCGTCAGGAGACCGCCGCATCGAACTGGCTCGCGACATGTACGGGAACCTGATTGGAGGAGTGGTGAGCGATGGGTGATCAATACAAGGTGATCGGGAAGATGGCGGCGACGCCTGCGCCACCGGCGACGATCCTTTTGGTGACGGCCGGGGCGACGAAGCGCTGTTGGTTGACGGAGTTGCACATCGGCACACTGAACGGGGCCGCGCTCGCCGGTACGACGATCTCGGTCGGTCGCCCGACGACCGCGGGGACTGGCGGGGCGGCCTACACGCCGCTCCCCGACGACACCGCAGCGCCGCCTGCGATCTTTACCGCGCTCTCGTCGAGCTCCGTGTTCTCGGCCGAGCCGACGCAGCCCGCGACGTACATTTGGCAGATCGGCCTGGACGCGGTGGCGTCATATATCTGGATCCCGCCAAAGCCGATCATCATCCCCTTGAACGGCCGCCTGGCGGTTCGCGTCGAGGCTGACAACTCGACCGTAAAAGTACAATGGGTCGCAACCTGTACTATAGAAGAATGATACGGGTTCATGGTATCATCGGCAGTCCTGGAGGCACGTCTAGGTGGGTGTGAGTGGCCGATAACACCACCTTGAACCCGGGTACCGGTGGGGACACCGTCCGGGATATCGATCGGGCAACGATCAAGACGCAGGTTGCGGCGTCCGATATCGGTGGCGCGTCGGGTGAGTACCTCGTCGATGCTGGTCGGACGACGGGGAGCCTCACGGCGGTTTCGTCGGTAACGGATACGAACGCGAAGGGATGCGCGGCCGGTACGGTTGTGGTCAGCGGAACGTATGCCGGGATCGCGGTCGTCATCGAAGCTTCGATCGACGGGGCGACGTTCGTGCAGCTGCAGCCGACGAACCTGCTTACCGGTGAGATCGTGACGGCTTCGCCGTTCACGCTTGCGACGAACGCGACGGCTGCGTTGCAGGTCGCGATTGCCGGTTTTGAGCAGTGGCGTGTGCGCGCGACGACGTACACGAGCGGAACCGCAAACGTCGTGATGAGCGCCGAACCAGGGGTGGTCGGCGCGGTGTCCGTGCAGGGCCCGACGAGGGTCGGGCAGCAGAACATCACCGGTAACCCGCTCCTGCTCGGTGGCACGGATGGGTTTTCTAACGCGGCCTTCATCGGTTCTGCGAGTTCCGCGGCGGGGGTGGCGGACGGTTCCTATAACTCGCTCTTCGTCGGGTCTGGCCAGCGCTCTGTGGTCCAGGCACTCGCGGCCGGACAGGCGACCCTCGCGCAGGATCTGTCGGCATATCGGTCGGTCGTGGTGCAGGTCTTCGGACCCTACGTCGGAGCGGTGCTGTTCCAGTGCTCGGTCGACAACTCCTCCTGGGTGCCGATGGTGCTTCAGAACGTCTCGACCGGGGCGCAGTCCTCGCAGGTTTCTGATGGGATCACGGCGAACTGGTCGGGCCCGTTGATGTCTCGCTACTTCCGGGTCTTCTGTCTCGCCGCGAACCCAGCGACGGGGTTCCAGGTGCAGATCGTTGCGCAGACGATGCCGTTTGGGCCGCTTCCGTCTCCTGCTGGTCGCAGGCTTGAGGCGGCGACAACGGGTGGTGTGCCGACGTCGAACATCGGCGGTCGTGAGGTTGTCCAAGTGCACGCCGAGAGACTCGAGCGCCAACTCGCGTCGGTGATCTCGCTGCTCACCGTGATGGCGTTACAGCTCGACGTGGTCGCGTCTGACTCGGGACGGTATGGCGCTGGCGTGGCGTCGTTGTTGAATCAGGTTCTCTCGATGGAAGGGGTCGAACATGCTCTCTGAGACGAAGGTCGGTCCGCAGTTTGCTGCGGCGAGCGCCGGCGATGGTACGGTCATCGGTGCACGAGCCGATAAGACCGGTGCGACGGTTGTTACCGACGCGCATGCGCGTTTTCATGAGGCCGCGTTCCGCGGTCAGGTGTTCACGGTATCGGTTCCGGTTGCCGGGTTCACGGCGACGGCGGCCGCGCCGGGTACGCCGATGCTGGCGCTCTGGAACCCGGTCGGCTCTGGTCGCCTGATGAGCGTGCTGTCGGTCGACCACTGGGCGGTGAGCGGCACGGCGGCTGGCGTTGCCGGGTACTACCAGCTCGCGACGTTCGCGACACCTCCAGCGGGATTTCTAACGGTGGCGAGCGGTGGGCTTGGCACCGGTGCAGCGAGCGTGGCGCGGGCCTACTCCAACACGGCGTTGGCGGTGACGCCAGTGTTCATGAAGGTCGGCGCGTCGTATGGCACCGGCGCGCTCGGGTTCCCACCGCTCCAGAAGGACGTGATTGACGGCGCGATCATGTTGACGCCAGGGTCGGTACTGGCGATCACAACGAGCGCCGTCGGCACGACTTTCGTCGTCGGCGCCGGTATCACCTGGGAAGAGCTCGCGGCATAGATGTGGCAGATGGCGATTACCGATGCGATCGTCGTGGGGCAGCAGCAAGAGGTGTTCGCGACGATCATAAAGGATGGCATCGGTCGGTTCGGTATCACGGTGATCGTGGCGATCGATGCGGCCGATGCCAGCGTGACGTCCGCACTGCTGGCGTCTGCGGCGCCGTTGATGGCAGCGGCCGATGCGGCGGACGCGGCCATTCCGGTAGCGGGTGCGATCAACCTCGTGGGAACGGTCGTTGAACTGTGAGCGTGCTAGGTGAGCTTGCTCCTCGAGTTCCTGCTCGGTGGTGGCAGTTCGAAGCCAGCAGCATGGGCGCCGAGGGTTGTTTCCTCGCCTCCGCTACCGGTGCTGGCGCCGTCGTCGGCTTCGCGTTCCTTCGCGCCGGTGGGGACTTCCTCCGCGACTCTGGCGTGGGTGCCGACGGCGCAGCAGCCATTAGCGCCACCACTCCCTCCGGCGCTACGTTCGAGCTCGACGAATCCGTGGCTCTCGGCGGTTTCCGCGACGTGGGTGCCATCGCTACAGCAGGCGCCGGCGACCCCGGTATCGTCGAGCAGCTCGCGTGCCTTCCTTCCGCCGTCTCCGCCACCATCGCCAGCCGTCACGACCTGGTCGCCGGGCGTCGTCTCATCACCTCGGGCGATGGTGGCGGAGACCGCTCGGAGCTGGGCCTGGTGTCCCTCCTCCGTCGCGGCAGCTCTCCCGCCGGTGCCGTCCACCCCGGGCGGTCCGATGGCGCTGATCTGGAGCGACCTACGCACCCCGCCTCGCCGGCACGAGGAGGAGGCGTTCCTTCTGCTTCTTCTTGCCGGCCTCGACTGACTGGAGTCTTGCGATGAGCACCGTTACCCCTGATCGGCTGGCGAGAATCCCCGTACGGCGTATCTACCGCGTCGGCCTCGACCAGATCGAACTGCGACAACCCTCGAGCACCGCGAGCGGAGGCGACTGGTACACGATCACCGGACACGCCGCCGTCTTCGAGCAGGATACGACGCTCTACTCCGGCAAGGGATACCGCGTCACGGAGTCAATCTCTCGTGGCGCGTTCGACGCGGTTCTCGCGAGTGGCTGCGACGTGCACCTGAACATCGGTCACGACATGAACCGCGTCCTGGCCCGCACCGGCATCAGTGGCGTATCCGGTCTGGATCTGTCGTGTGATGCAACCGGACTCCGCGTCCACGCCCGCGTCCGGCGAGGCCTGTCTTACATGGGCGACCTGGCGCAGCTGATGGAGGACGGTGCCGTAGATCAGATGAGCTTCGCGTTCACGATCGACAACGAGGAGCGTCACTCCTTCACCGACGCGTCTGGCGTCGAGGTCGACCATTACACGATCCGCAGCGTCGGGGATCTCTACGATGTCTGCGTTTGCGCCCAGGGCGCCTACACCCAGACCGATGCCGAGCTCGTGATGCACGAGCGCGGTCGGAGCCTCGGCGTGAGCCGGGTTGATCGAACCATCGCGGCGTCCGACTCGCCGGGTGACACGGGGACTATCGCGACAGACGATCTGTCGGGTAGCACGACGAACAGCATCGCTGATCAGGGTGCTGATCTGGCCGAGGCGCAGCGGAAGGCACGAGCCCTGCTGCGGCTCAGCATGGCACGAAATGGAGCTTCCACGAGATGAGTGGTGCACTGCTGGAGCGCGCGACGCGTTCCTACAATGAAGCGGTCGAGCGTCGTGAGGCGCTCTTCGCCGCATCTGATGCGCTGGCGGCGACCGATGCGTCGGCGTCCGAGATCGAGGCGATGGCGTCCGAGCTCGAGGCGGCTGGTGGCGAGGTCGAGCGGATCAAGAACGGCGACCTGAAGCGCTGGTCGGCGATCCAGGAGGCCCGGATGGCGCACGAGCCGATCGCGGTCGAGCGCGAGCACGGTTCAGCGCCTCGCGATGGCGTGAACAAGAAGAACCCTGCTGGTTCGTTGCGGGTGAAGGAGGCGCGCACGTACGAGCGGGAGGCGCCGCATAGCTTCTTCATCGATGCCTACCGCTCGCAGCACCTCGGTGACATGCTCGCCTCTGGCCGGCTCTCTCGGCATGCCAGCGAGGTCACCGTCGAGCGTGAGTATCGTGACCGCGGCGACACGCAGAGCCGTGCTGTCTCGACCGCCGGCTTTGCTGGACTGGTGATCCCGCAGTACCTCGTCGACCATGCTGCGCTGGTGCTTCGTAACGGCCGGCCGATCGCGAACACGATGATGCAGCTGCCGATTCCCGAGCAGGGCATGTTGTTCCAGATCCCGCGTGGGACGACCGGTGCGACGGAGGCGATCCAGGCAGCAGAGAACGCATCGGCATCCTCGACGGATGAGGTGTGGGCGAACGTCTCGGTTCCGGTCGCGACGATCGCAGGTCAGCAGGACGTGTCGCGCCAGTCGCTCGAGCGTGGCATCCCAGGCCTCGATCAGCTGGTCTACCTCGACCTGGCGGGCGCGTACATGGCGACGCTCGACACGCAGGTCATCAACGGATCGGGCGCCGCCGGGCAGATGCTCGGCATCCTGAACACGGCGTCGATCTATGCCGCCACGCTGTTCGGTGCGGCTCCGACGGCGGCGAACTTCACGCTGAAGGTCGCCGGTGCGGTTGCTGGTGTCGCTGGTGCTGGTACGGCGATCAACCCGACGGTCATCGGCATGCATCCCCGCCGCTGGGGATGGCTGCAGGGCCTGACGGATACCGCCGGTCGTCCTCTGGCGGTTGCGAACGCCGTCGGTCCGTACAACGCGGGTGCGTTGATCACCGAAGCTGGTGGTTACGGGCAGGAGGTCGGTTTCGGGATCATGCAGGCGCCACGGTTCGTCGGTGTGCTCGCAAACGGGCTGCCGGTGATCACGGATGCGAACATCCCGACGAACATCGGGACGAACCTGGAGGACGTCGTGCTCTGCTACGACAACCGCCAGGGCCTGCTGTTCGAGGAGGGCGACGGGATGCCTCGCCAGCTGCGGTTCGAGCAGACGCTCGGCAACCAGTTGACGGTGAAGCTCGTGGCGTACGGCTACGCGGCGTTCACCGCTGGTCGTTACCCGCAGGCGTTCGCGAAGCTCGGTGGGCTCGACTCGACGGCGACCTTCGGGCTCGTCGCACCGACGTTCTAGTCGGTCGTTCGGTGGTTCTGGTCGTTCATGGGGCCCGCTTCGGCGGGCCCCAGTCGTTTGACGAAAGGGTGGTGGTGGCATGGATGAGTACCTTGAGCGTAACTACCTCGCGTTGCGTGATGAGCGCGGCGGGTGGGAGGTGTTGATCGAGCAGGCAACGAGGGATGGCGACGACTCGTACGTGAGGCTCCTGAATGGTCTTTCGGAGCGGTTCCCGGATGCGCCAGTCGCGGTGCATGTTCGTTCCGGTCGTCAGTCCCGGCCGAGGGGCGAGTCATGACGCGGATCTTCAACGACTCGAACGGCGCAACAACCGCTCGTCGTCAGCAGGTGCTGCGGGAAGCACGCGGCACGTACACGGAGTCGGTTCCGATGGGTTACGCCTCCGCCACCGGTGTTCCTACCCTCGGAACCGTCTACTACTGCCTGACACCGTTCCTCGCGGGAGATCTATTTAGTAGCACCCGGATGGTCGTCAACGGCGGTGGCCAGGGCGTCGGTCTGGTGCTGACGAAGGTCGGCCTATACACCGTTACGACACCGTCGACTGGGACGCTCGTCGCTTCATCGGTGGACGTATCAGCGGCCTTCCTGAGCGCCGGCGAGAAGATTGTGACGATGCAGACGCCGTACATCATCCCCGCTGATGGTGTCTACTGGCAGGCGTTCCTCACGATTGCAGGTGCTACGACTGCGCCATCATTGATCCGCAGTGGGATCGCTGGCGTTTCGGTTGGCTCCCTCGGTGCAATCGTCGCTGGGAGCCAGACGGGTCAGTCCGATCTACCGGCCTCCTGCGTCGTCGTGTCCGCTTCCAATTTCATGTACATCATGGAGGTGACAGGGTAATGGCACTGACCCCCGTAACAACGAGCGATGACGGCACGACGGCAGTTGTCGAGTACCGCGACTCCGTGACCGGCAAGGTCGTCGTACGTAGCTCCGAGCTCTCCTCCGCGAATACCGCCGGCCTTGCGCTCGCCGCTACCCAGGGCGCCGTTCAGTCGGACATCGACCAGCACCTGAACCAGCTGATCACGGCCTGGGGTGCGCGTACCGTGAAGCCAGGAAACGCGGCGGCACAGACTGTCGGTCCCGACATCGTGACTCAGTGGCGTGCGGTGCTACTCATGATCAAGATGGCGCAGGCGTACAAGGCGAACTACGCAACGAACGTCGGAGGCTAGGTGGCTGACCTCACCACCCTTTCGCTCGTCAAGCAGTACCTTGCGCTCACCGGTTCAACCTCGGATGCGGAGATCACGACGGCGATCAGCGCTACGACAGCGATGATCCAGCAGTGGACGAACCGCGAGTTCGTTGACCTCGGTATCGGAGCGACCAGGCGCACCCGATGGATCTGGGGACGCGGTCTGGTCAACCTGTCGCCGTGGGACCCACGGCTGATCACCGCCGTCGCACTCAACCCCGAGTCAACCGTACCGACGACGCTCATCGCCGATCAGGACTACTCGCCCACTCCGCCACTCGCCACTGGCCAGGTCGGGACATACCAGTATCTGACGCTCTCTTCGTGGCTGATCCCAACGAGCACGATGGCGCTACGGATGGGGTACGCCTACATCGACATCACCGCGACTTGGGGGATGGCGAGCGTCCCGGTCGACGTGCAGCGAGCGGCGACGATCACCGCGGCGGCGCAGATCGATAGGTCAGCGGCGAGTTACGGCGTGCCGACCGCCGAGGATGGGCGCCAGACGATGCCAAATAGCGGAGGCACCTTCATCCCCTGGGGTGCTCGGAAGATCCTGCAACCATACTGCCGAATGATGGCTGTAGGGCAGGCATAGGTGGCAGTCTCGACGATCCCCGCGTTCCGCGGCGCTCTCCTGACGCGGCTCCAGGCCGACGGCGGACTAGCTGGCGTGCAGGTCGTGCGGGGAAACCCGTTCCCGGCAGCGCCGTTGGGGGAGATGGTCAGCATCGGCAACTGCACCGCCGGATCAACGAACCTCGCCGGGGCCTACGGCGGCGGTCAGTCGAGCGCAGGGATAGGGACACGTAGCCGCGAGGAGCGGTACGTCACGGATGTGATCTGCTCCGTGATCACGAACGAACGAAACGACCAGGGCACGGTGGAGGATCGAGCGATGGCGGTCGCCGGGGTGATTACCGACTCGATCCGCGCCTGGGCGGCTGGCGCGACGCCGTGGACGGGGATCAGCCTTCCGACCGGAGCACGGTGGGGATGGGTGCTGGTGAACAGCGTCACGCTGACCCTGCACATGGGTGATACCCAGCGCGAAGCACGAGCTACGGTCGAGCTCGCCTGTTCGGCGAGAGTCTAAGGGGATGAACTGATGAGGATCAGGTACGTCGGCGCGCACGACGAGGTTGTGCTGCTCCTTCCGAGTGGGATCGAGGTCGCCGTCGAGCGCGGCGGTGAGTGTGACGTGCCAGACGTTCTTGCTGTTCGTCTGCTCGAGCAGGCCGTGAACTGGGAATCTGTGAAGGTTCCCGCGAAGGCCGCTGCTGCGGCGAAGGAGGGCTGATCTGTGCCTACAGGGTCGGGTATCAGTGGACAGTTTGGGATGGCTCCAGAGGTCTACACCAACGCGCAACAGACGCTGACCGGGACACCATCGGCGACGTTCACTCTAACGTTCGAAGGGGCGACCACGACGTCGCTTGCGACGAACGCCTCGGCAGCGGTCGTCGCGACGGCGCTCCAGGCGCTGCCGAACATCGGCGCGACCGGCGTCACGGCTTCCGGTGGTGCGTTGCCAGCGGCGATTACCGTGACGTTCTCCGGGCCGCTCGTCGCGAACCGGCCGGTAGCGCTGCTGGTTGTTCAGACCGGCATCACCGGACTGACGCCAGCAACGAGCGTCGCCGGTTCGGGCTACGGGTCGCCGTCGGTGGTGACCCGGTTCCTCGAGTTCGTCAACGAGTCGATAAAGCTGACGATTGACCGGGTCGAGTCGAAGGCGCTGCGGTCGCTCTCGCGGTTCCAGCGTACCGATCGTTGGGCTCCAGGTAAGCGCCAGGCCGTCGGAGGCATCGAGTTCGAGGTGCAGTCAAAGGGATTCGGGATGCTGATCGGCCAGATGGTTGGCTCCGATCCGGTGATCACGACCCCGGCCGGCGGCACACTGACCCGCGACCAGACGTTCGTGGTCGGCGACGATTCCAATCGGAGCTTCACCGCCCAGTTTGGTGTCCCGGACACGACCGGCACCGCGGCGAACGTCCAGCCGTTCACCTACAAGGGTTGTAAGGTGACGGACTGGGAGTTTGACCTTTCGCTCGATGGGATCATGAACGCGAAGGGCACGGTTGATGCACAGGATGAGGACACGACGATTGCGCTCGCTGCGCCGTCGTATGCCTCAAACTTCGAGGTCTTCTACTGGACGCGGGCACAGGTGACGCTCGGTGGTGCGAACATCGACGTTCGTCACTTCAAACTGATGGGCAAGCAGGGGTACAACACGTCCCGGTTCTTCCTGCGTTCGCTGACGACGCCAAGCGGGCCGTCTTTGAAGAAGCAGCCTATCGCGAACGCCGACGCCGATATCTCTGGCGAGATCGAGATCGAGTTCACCGGACTGACGGAGTACCTGCGCTACGTCAACGGCACCACGGCACCCATTACCTTCCTCGTCGAGGGTTCGACGATCGAGGCGATTACCGGCGGTCCGGGGAACTTCGGGTTGCAGTTCACGCTACCGAACTGCCGGTTCGATGGAGATGGCCCGGACGTCAAGGATCAGGACATCGTCCCGATTACGCTGAAGTTCCAGGCGCTCTACGACGGAACGACCCAGCCGCTTACGATCCGATACCGGTCGACGGACACCGTCCAGTGACCGAGATGGTGTCGGGCCTGAAGGAGCTTCGCCGTGCCGTCTCGTCGATTGACCGGGACATGGGGAAGGAGTTGACACGGGTGCTGAAAGCGGAGGTGGCGGCGCCCGTCGTCGCTATCAGCCGCGGCCTGGCGCCCGTCGGTCCGTCTCGAGGCGCTCACGGGCAGTCTGGTCGTCTTCGTGACTCGATCAAGGGCAGCGTGCGCGGCGGCTCGGTGTTCGTCGTCTCATCGCCGCCGCTAAATCCGTCTCCCGGTTCGCCTCGCGGCTATGCTCCGGTCGTCGAGTACGGCGACCACGGCGTCCGATCGTTCCTTCGTAAAGGCGTCACGCAGTTCGAACGGTCCGGCGGCATGGAGCGGGCCGGCAACGCAGTCCTTGACTGGGTAGCGAAGGAGTGGAAGCGATGAGCGTCGACCTGGTACTGCGCGTCCGCATCGATGGGCAGCCGTTCTCGCTGCCGCTCGCGGCACGCCCCGATCTCGGGTTGACGCCGCGTGAACTCGGACGACTCAAGCGTCTCGCCTCGGGGGTTGCCGGGACGGGGATCATCGAGGCGCTCCAGCTGCTTGACGGCGAGGTGATCGCCGGGCTTTCGATCATCGCGGCCGAGCGGTCTGGTGCGACGATCGATGCGGACGCAATCCTCGATGGCAAGGCGACACTAGAGGTCGACTGGGAGAATTTCGCTTCCCCTCCCCGGGCCGTGGGCGACGCCACGGCAGCTACCAGCCTGACTACAACGACGACCCCAGATCGTTCTGGCGACCCGTCTTGAGCGACACGTACCACATCCATCCGTGGCAGATGATTGACCTGACCGCGGTAGAGTATGCGGCGA
>JANXSB010000158.1 GCA_025352865.1 Chthoniobacter sp.
TCGAGGTAGAGCAGCATCACGACACCGGTTTCCGCGTCGAGACCCGCGAGGGCGATGAGGCCAACCCATACGGCGACGCTCATATTGTAGCCGAGCAGGTGGAGCGCCCAAAACGCGCCGACGAGCGAGAACGGCACGGCCAGCAAGACGATGAGTGTTTTCACCACCGACTGCGTGTTCATGTAGATGAGCACGAAGATGACGAGCAGTGTGAACGGCACGACGATTTTGAGCCGCGCCTCGGCCGCCTTGAGATACTCAAACTGCCCCGCCCACTGCATGTAATAGCCTGGCGGAAACGGCACGCGCTCCCGCAGTCGCTCGCTCGCGCGCCGCACGTAGCCGTCGATGTCGCTCGTCGTCACGTCCACGAAAACGAAGCCGACGAGCTGACCGTTTTCATTGCGGATGGACGGCGGGCCGGTCTTGAAATCAATGTCCGCGACGAGCCCGAGCGGGATCTGCGGCATCGCTGTTTCGGCAGGCGCGGCTTTGCCCATGCGGCCGGGAAGTGGCTCGGCTGCTTGCTTCACGGGTGGCTGCATCATCGGCGCGGGGATGAGCACGCGCTTCAGCGCGTCGATGTCGTCACGAAAATCCCGCGCGTAGCGGACGGCGATGGGGTAACGCTCGCGGCCCTCCACGGTCGTCGCGATGGTCTTCCCACCGATGGCCGTCTCGATGATGTCGTTCACATCGCCCACGCGCAGGCCGTAGCGCGCGGCGGCTTCGCGGTTCACGGTGAAGTCGAGAAAGTAGCCGCCCGTAGTGCGCTCGGCGAAGACACTGCGCGTGTCCGGCAGATCGCTCAGCGCCTTCTCGATTTGCACGGCGACGTTTTCGATCTCCTTCAAATCCGCGCCGAAAACTTTCACGCCGAGCACGGTGCGAAAACCCGTCGTGAGCATTTCGGTGCGCGTCTGAATCGGCATCCAGAAAATGTTCGCCATGCCCGGCGTCTTGATGTTCGCGTTCATCTCGGCGATGAGCTTTTCCCACGTCATTCCGGCCCGCCATTGGTCGTGCGGCTTGAAGGTGACGACCGTCTCGAACATCGACAGCGGCGCGGGATCGGTTGGCGTCTCCGCCTGCCCCGCCTTGCCAAAGACGCGCTCGACCTCCGGCACTTTGCTCAGCATGCGATCCTGGATTTGCAGGATGCGCGTAGCCTCATTGATCGACATGCCAGGCACCGCCGTGGGCATGTAGAGCAGCGTCCCTTCGTTCAGCGGCGGCATGAATTCCTTGCCGAGTTTCGAGTACGGATACCACGTCGCCCCGAGCACGAGCAGCGCGGCGATCATCGTCAGCCAGCGAAAGCGCAGGACGAGATTGACGCACGGCTGGTAGGCCCAGATGAGGAAACAGTTCACGGGGTTTTTCCTCTCCGGCGTGATTTTTCCGCGCACCAGCAGCAGCATCAGCACCGGGACGAGCGTGATGCCGAGCAGCGCGGCGAAGAACATTGAAAACGTCTTCGTGAACGCCAGCGGCTTGAACAGCCGCCCCTCCTGCGCGCCGAGCGAGAACACGGGAATGAAGCTCACCGTGATGACGAGCAGCGAGAAAAACAGCGGGCGTCCCACGGTTTTCGCCGCGTCCACGATCACGGTGAAACGCTCTTCCCCATTGGGTTCGCGGCCATGCTCGTCGCGGAAATGCTCCAGCGCCTTGTGCGCGTTCTCGACCATGATGATCGCCGCATCGACCATCGCGCCGATGGCGATGGCAATCCCGCCGAGCGACATGATGTTCGACGTGAGCCCAAGCCCCATCATCGGCAGAAACGCAAGGATGATCGCGATGGGCAGCGTGATGATCGCGACCAGCGCCGAGCGCACATGCCAGAGGAAAACGATGCACACGAGCGCGACCACGATGCTCTCCTCGATGAGCTTTTCGCGCAGCGTGTCGATGGCGTTGCTAATCAGCTCGCTGCGGTCGTACGTCGGCACGATGCGCACGCCCTCGGGCAGCGACGCCTTGATTTCCTCCATCTTCTTTTT
>JANXSB010000162.1 GCA_025352865.1 Chthoniobacter sp.
GGAGCACGCTCTGGTCGTGCCCGATGGCGCAGGCCGAGCGCAGCCAGCGGTCGTCCTGCGAGAGCGGGCTGTCGCTGAGCAGGCCGGCGGGTTTGCGGAGGAAAATGATGGCGCGGTTGACGCCGATGATCTCGCGGAGGAGCAGGAGGAATTGCTTGAGCAGCGCCGCGGAATCGAGGCTGTGCGTGAGGATGCTGGAGAAGCGGCGGAGGGCTTCGAGCGAGCGGACCTGATCGACATACGGCCGCAGTACCGAGGTCTCGATGGCGGTGGTGGTTTGCAGGGCGAGCGGTGTCGCGGTTTCGCTCTCGGGAAACATCCGGTCGAGCAGCGTGTTGAGCAGTTTGCCGCGCACGGGCTTGGCGAGGACGTGAGCGACGCCGAGCAGGTAGGCGTCCTCTTCCCACTCCCATTGCTTGTCGCCGGTATAGACGAGGATGGGGCAGAGAGGGGCGAAAGTTTTCATCTCCTCGATCATGCGCACGGCGCGTGCGTCGGTGAGTTCCACATCGAGGATGGTGGCGTCGATGGCTCCGCGGGAGAGAAGAAACTCCGCCTCGGCGACGGCCTCCTTAACGATGAGCTGGAACTTCAGCGGATCAAGCACCGAGGCCACCGCTGCGGCGAGCGAGGGCTGTTTGGTGATGATGAGGAGGGTGCGCATTTAGGCGGAGACGGCGACCGGTGAAGCCGCCGGGCGGAGCTGGCGGCTGGGCAGATCGACCTGCACGGTTGTGCCTTTTTTCACCACGCTGGCAATGGAAAGATTCCCGCCGTGGAGGTTGACGATCTTCCGGCAGATGGCGAGGCCGAGGCCGAACCCGCGGTTCTCGTCGCCGCGGTTTTTCGTGGTGAAGTAGGGCTTGAGAATGCGCGCCAGGTTTTCCTTCGGGATGCCCTCGCCCTGGTCGATCACGCGGAGCCGCAGCCAGTCCGGCCCGTCGGCGCGCGGGAGGCGGTCGAGGTGGACGTGGATCTGCGTGCCGCTGCGCGAGGCGTCGATGGCGTTGGAGATGAGGTTGGCGATGAGGCGCTGCATGAGCACCTCGTCCATTTCGGCGAGCACTTCGCCGGGCGTGACGGAGATGACTTCGACTTCCTTTTTCCGGCTGGTGCGGGCGAGATCGACGGCGTGCTGGATGACGAGATCGAAGCGTCCGAGCTGGAGGTCGAGCCGGAGATTTTCGGAAAAGAAAAGCGCCTCTTTGATGTAGGCGCGCATGGTTTTGATATTGCGCAGGGCGACGGGCAGGAGTTCCTCGTCAAAGCCCTCGCCGGTTTCGCCGGAGAGCTGGAGGAGTGTCCATACGGGAGTGAGGAGGTTGTTCAAATCGTGGGCCATGCCGCGCGACATCCTTCCCAGGAGGTCGAGTTCTTGCGTCTGGAGAATCTGCGATTTGAGGCGGATTTGATTGACCATCAGGCTCATGTTTTTCACGAGCGAGACGAGGAGGTTGATGTCCGTGGCGGTGAAAGGTTCGTCGGAGATTTTTTTGCCGACGAGGAGCAGGCCGAAGGGTTCGCTCTGCGAGGTGAGGGGAAAGCAGAACTGCGCGCCAAACTCCGCGAGCTGTTCGCCGGCTTCGCGCTCGATACTGCCCGGCGCGACCCGGAGATGGTGCCGCTGGAGCGAGAGATACTCGCCTTTTCCCCACTCGAAATAGCGCAGCACGGGCGACTGCGGCTTCAGCTCGGGCAAAGGGCGCGCGGGTTCCTCGGGGTGCGCGCGGAAGAGGTTGAAGACGCGGTTGGTTTCGTCGCGGAGGATGATCTGGTAGCTCTCGATACGCAGAGAGCGCTGGAAGATTTCGTGCAGATCGGTGAGCAGCAGATCGAGGTCGGCATACCACGGCATGCAGTCGATGAAGCTGCGCACTTTGTCCTGATACTCGAAGCGGTCGCCGAGCAGCCGCCGCTCGAAACTCTCGGTCCCGCCGGCTCCGAAAAGACGCGGGAAAAAGATGCTGGCGATGACCGCGGACGTGCCGACGACGCCGAGGCCGCACAAGACCCCGAAGGTTTCAAACCGGTCGCCCGCAACGACGTCGATGATGAGCAACTGGCAGAGCCCGATGAGCATGATGAAGCCGACGCGGATGAAGTGCGCGACCATGCGGCTGAGCGAGACATGGACATCGAGCAGCGTGTGCTGGAGCACGCTGTAGGCGACGATGGTCATGTAGAGGCACGCCGCGATGCTGCCGAGCGGAAAGAAGTGGATGTGCGTGCCGGGATAGAGCGGGTAGCGCGCGAGATTGTGGAGCGGCATCATGTCATTCGTGCCGGCGGTCCAGATGCACACGATGGCGAGGAGCATGGCGCGCACGCGCGTTTTCTGGAGCGCGTGCGCCGCGCGCTGCGCGCGGTAGAGGATGACGATGGAGCCGATGGTCAGGGTGACGTAGGAAAGCGTGTAGAGTTTGAAAAGATCGCCGGTGACCGACCAGTAGCCGAGGTCGCCGACCGGGCGCACGCCGGTGACAAACAGATTGGTGAAGAGGGACGCGGCGAAGCCGGTGTGGAGCACGCAAAAGAAAAACAGGATGCGTTTCGGCAGCGGCTTCTGCGCGATGAGCAGCGAGGTGGTGAAGAGCCCGATCGGCGCGATGATGATGCCTAACTGGAGGAGTTTCGCGAAGATGACCGCGGTCTCGGGCGGGATGTCGAGGGACATGCAAAACCGGCTCGCATTCCACAGCACCACGCCCATTCCCCAGACAAAGTACGCGCGGTGCAGCGGGGCCTTGGTGTCCTGCCGGAAGACGAAGAGGGCGAGGAGAAAATTGACGATCGCCGCTGTGAGCGCCGCAATTTGAAGAAAGCTCATGAGCCCGTGTAGTGGCGCATGATCAGGCAGGCGTAGCGCCCGCCGAATCCCGCGTTGATATTCATCGCCACGTTGACCGGATAAGGCCGCGCGCCGTGCGCGAGGTAGTCGAGATCGCAGCCATCGGCGGGCGTCTTGAGATTGATCGTCGGCGGCATCTCCTGCTTGTGGATGGCGAGCGCGCAGACCGCCGCCTCGATCGCGCCCGCGGAGCCCATGGTGTGGCCGGTGACGGGCTTGGTGGCGCTGATGCCCACCCGCGCGGCATGCGAGCCGAAGACGGCCTTGATGGCCTTGGTTTCGAGCGGGTCGTTGAGCGGCGTGGCCGAGCCGTGCGCGTTGATATAATCGACCTCCGGCCCGTGCAGGCCGGCGCGTCGCATGGCGCGGCGCATGGCGTTGATGTAGCCGAGGCCGTCGGGGTGCGGATCGGTCGGATGGTAGGACTCCGCACTGCGCCCGTGGGCCACGATCTCGGCGTAAATTTTCGCCCCGCGGCTGAGGGCGTGGCTGAGTTCCTCGACGACGAAATACGCGGAGCCTTCGCCGAGGATGAAGCCGTCGCGCGTTTTGTCGAAAGGCCGCATCTGCGTGCCGGGCTCGCCTTCCAGCTCGCTCATCGCGCGGAGCCGGCAGAAACCGAAATGCTGCGCCTCAAAAATCGCGTCGGACCCGCCTGCGACCATCATGTCCACGTCGTCGTCCTTCACCGTGCGCCACGCGTAGCCGATGGCATCCGCGCCGGACGCGCAGCCGGAGCAGTAGGTGAGCGCGTGGCCGTGGATGCCGAGGTAAATGCCGATGGCGCTGCTGCCTTCGCCGCAGTAGCCGCCGATGGCAT
>JANXSB010000200.1 GCA_025352865.1 Chthoniobacter sp.
GGCGACGCGGTGGTGGCGACCGATGCGGACGGGGTCGTGACCTTTCCCAATCCCGTCGCGGAAAAGCTGAGCGGCTGGACGGATGCGGAGGCCCACGGGCACGCGGTGACGGAGGTGCTGGCGCTTTTCCACGAAGAAACAGGAGCCCCGTCGCCGAATCCGGTCGAGCAAGTGCTGCGCGAGCGGATCGTCGTGGCCATGGCCAATCATACGGTGTTGCGCCGGCGCGCCGGAGGAGAGATTCCCATCGAAGATTCCGCGGCTCCGATCTTCGCGGCCGATGGCTCGCTCGGCGGCGCCATTGTCGTCTTCCACGACGTAACGGACCGGCGCAGCCGCGACCGGGCGCTGCGCGATGCGGAGTGGCGCGCCCGCACCGCGCTCGAGGTGGCGAGCGCCGGCGCTTGGATTTTGGAGGTGAAGAGCGAACGGGTCTTTGGGGATGAGCTGCTCGCCCGGACTTTCGGCGTGCCGCTGGAACGCTGCCGCGCGGGGGAACCGATCGCGACTTTCCTCACCGCCATCCACGGGGAGGATTTACCAAACGTCAAAGCCGCCATTCAGCACTGTCTGGAGACGGGGGAGCCTTATCGAGTGGAGTATCGTGTGCGCGCGGCCGCCGGTCCAGAGCGCTGGGTCGATGCGCGCGGCCGGCGCGAGTGCGATCAGGAAGGGGCTGCCCTCCGGATGCTCGGCGTGCTCATCGACATCACCGACCGGCGCATCGCCGAAGCGCTGCTCCGGGCCAGCGAGCTGCGCTCCCGCGCCATCGTCAATACGGCCATTGATGGCGTCATCCTGATGGACTCCCGCGGTTTGATCGTCGATTGGAATCCCGCCGCGGAGCAAATTTTCGGGCGCCCACGAAACGAAGTCATCGGGTTGGAACTGGCCATGCAGATTGTTCCGGAGCGATTTCGGGACGCTCACCGCAAGGGCTTGGCGCACTACCTGGCGACGCGTGAAGGGCCGGTGCTCGGGCGGCGTTTGGAGCTGCCGGCGATCCGAAGCGACGGCACGGAATTTCCGGTCGAGCTTTCGATCAATCCCTTGCCGCTCGGCGACGAGGCCATGTTCGTCAGCTTCGTCCGCGACATTTCGCAGCGCAAAGCGTCCGAAGCGGAATTGGCCGAGCGCGCCAGCCTCGCCGCACTGCGCGCCGACATCGCGGCCCACCTCGCGTCCGACGCCGGGCAGGCGGAGAGCCTGCGCGGCTGCTGCGAGTTGCTCGTGCGGCATCTCGACGCGTCGTTCGCACGCGTCTGGGTGCTCGATGAAAGTGATAACGTGCTCGTGCTGTGCGCCAGCTCCGGGCTTTACACGCATCTTGACGGACCGCACAGCCGCGTGCCGGTGGGGCAATTTAAGATCGGGCGCATCGCGCAAAACCGCCGGGCGCACCTCACGAACGACGTGGCGCACGATCCCAACATCTCCAGCCCGGAGTGGGCAGCGCGCGAAGGCATGGTCGCCTTTGCCGGTTACCCGCTCGTGGTGAATGCACGGCTCGTTGGCGTGGTCGCGCTTTTTTCCCAACACGCGCTGTCGGAAGCGGTGCTGGGCGATCTCGCGCCGATTGCGGACTTGATCGCCGTGAGCATCGAGCGTCGCACCGCCGATGCCGCGCTGCGGGCGGAGAAAGAACGCGCCGAAGTGGCCTCGCGCGCCAAGGATAATTTCCTCGCCGCGCTTTCGCACGAACTGCGCACCCCGCTGATGCCGGTCCTGATGACGGCAAACTCCCTGCGCGACGACGAAAGGCTCCCCGCTGATGTGCGGAGCAGCCTGGGAATGATCGGGCGCAACATCGCTCTGGAAGCGCGGCTGATCGACGACTTGCTCGACCTCACGCGCATCGCCAAGGGCAAGCTGTCGCTGCGCGAAGAGACGTGCGACGCGCACTCGATTCTCGGTCTGGCCGTAGAGATCGTGCGCGACGAAGCGCGCGAGAAACCGATCACCATGGAGCTGGACCTCGCTGCGCGGAAGACTGGTCTGCGCGGCGATCCCGCCCGGCTCCAACAGGTTTTTTGGAACCTGCTTCGCAACGCCATTAAATTCACCCCCGCGGGAGACCGGATCACCATCTCCAGCCGCGACGAAACCGACGGCCGACTGCGCATCGAAGTCCGGGACACGGGCATCGGACTCCCGCCCGAGGCCCTGGAGTTGATCTTTCACCCCTTCGAACAGGCGGGTCGGGAAAATGACCACCGGTTCGGAGGCCTCGGGCTGGGGCTCGCCATCGCCCGCGCCATCGTGGATCTGCATCGCGGCGAGTTGACCGCGCACAGTGATGGCGTCGGACAAGGGGCAACTTTCGTCATCGAACTGCCCGGCGCGCGCGAACAGATCACCGGCGTCGATCCGGGCGCGGGCGAGCCATCCGCGGGCGACGCTGCACCGCGGGTGCAGGCTTCGCTCCGCTTGCTGGTGGTGGAAGATCACGAGCCGACCTTGACCGTGCTCCGTCGCCTCCTGACCCGCGCCGGCCACCAAGTCATCGCGGCTGATACGATCGCCTCCGCGCTCACCGCCGCCGCCAAGTCCATGCCCTTCAATCTGCTCATCTCCGACCTAGGCCTTCCCGATGGCACGGGTCTGGAACTCATGGCGAAGCTGCAACTCCTCCAGCCCGGCTTGCGCGGCATCGCACTCTCCGGCTACGGCATGGATGAAGACCTGCGCCGCTCCCGCGAATCGGGATTTCTCGCGCACCTCGTGAAGCCGGTCGATTTTCATCAACTCAGCCGCACGCTCAAGGAGCTCTCCGGCCGTGACGAGGCAAGGTAAATCGCTGGGCGCAGTTTGGGCAGCCGAGCAGTCGTGGATCGAAACATTCGCCATGAGTCTGCACGCCATATTCCGCTTCGCTTTCAAATGAATCCCAACCCACTCTCGCAATCCATGAAGACAAAACTCTCACGAACTTTCCCCATTGCCGCCATGCTGCTCGCCTTTGCCGCCGCGGGCGTGGCGGACACGCGCTTCGATGAGTTCACGAAAAAGTATGCCGCGCCGACGGA
>JANXSB010000211.1 GCA_025352865.1 Chthoniobacter sp.
TGCTCGCCCTCCTGCCCCTGCAAATTCGCCTGCATCGCCGCCTCGAAATTCTCCGGCTTCCGCCCGCCACTCCACTGCCCGAGCTGGATGCCATTCTGCAAATTCACCGCCTGCCGATCCGCGAGTTGCGTGAGCTGCTGCGAAATCTCCAGCGCCTCCTGATTGCGCAGGTGCGCAGCGAGCAGCTTTTTCATCTGCACGATCAGCGCCTTCTGCGCCGTATAAGCCGCACTCACGCCCTTCTTCGCCTCCCCCGCATCCGCCGCCCCGCGTGCCTTTTCCAGCAGCTCCACGACCTGCTTCATCTCCCCGCCGCCGAGCTGCGCCAGCGTCTCGCGCAGCGCCTGCACCGTCTTCGTCTCCTCGCCCGCGAGCCCGTTGCGCTCATACTCGCCGAGCATCGCATCGAGCTGCTCCACCAGCCGCTGCGCATCGCCGCGGAGCTGCTCCTGCTTCACCTCACCCTCGCGGATGCGCTCCGCCGCCGGGTTCGCCGGCTCCGCGGAAAATGTGGGCGCGATGCTGCTGACGAGGAGGAGATAAAGCGACAGGCGTTTCATAAGCGGGACGGGTGAAAGAGCGCGCCGAGTCTTCCACTGCGCAGGCGGGGCGTCAAACCTTCGGAATCGACCCCGAGGCGCATTCCTTTGTTCGGAGGAGGGTTCAAGGTTTGTCCTTCCGCCACACCGCCATGCGTCAGCCAACGCCGAAGGCTCAAATTTTCCGGGTGGCGCTGACGCGCGCTGGCCTTTGGCATGATGCGCGGAGCGACGCCATCCACCCGCGTTTTGCATTCCGGCTCATCCTCTAAAATTTGGGTTTCCGATTTTGTGGTGAGGCATTAGAACGTCCGCCCTTTCGCGCGCCCGCGGCTTTGCGGGCACGCGGCTTTTTTCCGCAAAAAATCCAACCAACCAACCACCGCATCATGTCCGCCAAGCTCTTCATCCCCGGCCCCGTCGAAGTCTCCGCAAAAACTTTCGCTGCGATGACGCAGCCGATGATCGGGCATCGCAGCGGCGATTTCAAAAAGCTCTACGCGTCGATCCATCCGCGGTTGCAGGAACTCTTCGGCACGGTGCAGCCAGTCTTCCTTTCCACGTCGAGCGCGTGGGGCGTGATGGAGGGCTCGATCCGCAATCTCGTCGGCTCGGGCAAGGTGCTGAACTGCATGTGCGGCGCGTTTTCCGACAAGTGGCTCGACGTTTCCAAGAAGTGCGGGAAGGACGCGGTCGGTTTGCAGGTCGAGTGGGGCCAGCCGGTGCGCGGCGAGCAGATTCGCGAGCAGTTGAAAGCGGGCGGCTTCGACGCGGTGACGGTGATTCACAATGAGACCTCGACCGGCGTGATGAGCGACATCGCGGAGATCGCCGCGGCGGTGCGCGAGTTTCCCGAGGTCTGCCTGATCGTGGACAGCGTTTCATCATTCAGCGTGGTGCCGCTGCCGATGGATGCGCTGGGCATCGACGTGCTCCTCACCGGCTCGCAGAAAGCGCTGGCGATGCCGCCCGGCCTCGCGCTTTTTTCCGCGAGCAAAAAGGCCATGGAGCGCGCGGCGACGGTGAAAGGGCGCGGCTACTATTTCGACTTCGTGGAGTTTGCGAAAAACCAGGCCGAGGACATGACGCCGAGCACGCCGACCATCGCGCACATCTACGCGCTGCGCTCAAAGCTCGACGACATTTTCACCGAAGGCGTGGCCGCCCGCCACGCGCGCCATGCGGAGCTGAATGCGATGGTCGCGGAGTGGGTCGCGCGCCGCGGGCTCGGGTTTTTCGCACCGGAGGGCTACCGCTCGAAGTCGCTGACCTGCGTGGCAAATACGCTCAACCTCGATGTGCCCGCGCTCCTCGCGAATCTCAAATCGCGGCACAACCTCATCATCGACGGCGGCTACGGAAAGCTAAAGGGCAAGACCTTCCGCCTTTCCAACATGGGCGACGAAACGCGCGCGACCATCGCCGAACTCATCGCTGCGCTCGACGATTCGCTGGACCGGTAGGGACGGGACTCCGTCCCGTCCGCGAACGTGATTGCGTCATCGCAAATCCACGCCCCCGCCACCTCGCTCCGCCCGCCCGGCGGACGTACGGAGTGCCATCCCTTACCGGAAGCTCGTCGGAAATTCCTTCCCCTTGCCGAGATTGATGAACTCCTCCTTTTTCTCGGGATGGGAAATGAGATACGCCGGGAGTTGCGGATCGTTCGTCTGGAAATCGATGATCTTTTTCGTCTCCGGGTCGCGCAGCGCGAAGAGGTAATACTTGTAGGTGAAGCCGCCGACATTGCTCGCGTCGCGCCACGCATCGAAGCTCACCGTGCTCTTTTCAAAGTCGATCTCGCGCACTTTCCCGTCCGCCGCCGCCGGCACGGTGATCGTCTCGGTGGCGTGGATGACGAAGCGATCCTGGTGCTGCACGAACTTCGCCTTCGTGTCCTGGCAGATGATGAGCATGACCGCATCGACCGCGGGAATGGGATCGAGCGCGCTCACGCCCGACAGCTTGAGCTGCGGATTGATGTCCATGTCTTTCTTGTAGGACGAGTTGGCCATCGGACGGCTCTTCGTGCCCACGGCCACCTGCGCGCGCAACGGCGGAAATGCGGAATACGTGCCCTTCGCCTTCGCCGCCGCGATGACCTCCGCCTGCGAGGCCTCGGTGAGCTGGTCGAGCTTGAGCGGCGTCTTCACGTTTTTGAGCGAAACAGTGGCGACCTGTCCCGCGACGGAGAGCACCTCCACCGGCACGGTCTGGCCCTGTTTCGTGACGACGCTGGTTTCCGCAAATGCGGTGGCGGCGAGTGAGAGGAGGACGAGCGAAATTTTCCGGATCATAGGTGAAAGGAGTTTGAGGAACTTGCTTCGTAGAATGACGGCCCCGCAGCGCGGTTTATTAGGGTTTGGAAAAATGGAGTCAACGCGCGAAGGGCGCGCCGCGAGGTCTGGGCTTCCCACCGCCGCACCGCGCCGCTTCTACTCGGCGGCGTGAACGACACCATCGCCGCCATTTCCACGCCGCTCGGCGAAGGGGCCATTGCGCTGCTGCGGATGAGCGGGCCGGGCGCGATTGAGATTGCCGATGCGGTCTTTCGCGGGAAAGCGAGCGCAAGCGCCGCGGCTCCGCGGATGCAGCAGTTCGGGGCAATCCACGATGACGAGCGGAAGCTGGATGATGTGCTGCTCACGGTCTTCCGCGCGCCGCACAGCTACACCGGCGAGGATGTGGTCGAGATTGCGTGCCACGGCGGCGTGCTCATCACGCAGCGTGTGCTCGAATTGCTTTTGCAAAATGGCGCGCGCAGCGCCGAGCCGGGCGAGTTCACGCAGCGCGCGTATCTCGGCGGGAAGATGGATCTCACGCAGGCCGAGGCTGTGATGGATTTGATCACGGCCCAGACCGATCTCGCCCTGCGCGCCGCGACCGAGCAGCTCGAAGGGCGGCTCGGCGAACGCATCCGCGTGCTGCGCGAGCGGCTGGTCGAACTGCTCGCGCACGTCGAGGCGTTCATCGACTTTCCCGACGAGGACATCGACCCCGACACCGGCGACGTGCTCCGCGCCAAACTCGACGCCGTCCGCGTCGAGACGGAAACGCTGCTCGCCACCGCAGGCCAGGGTCGCGTGCTGCGCGAAGGCGTGCGCACGGTCATCTACGGCGCACCGAATGTGGGCAAATCCTCGCTGCTCAATCTGCTCCTCGGCTACGCGCGCGCGATCGTCAGCGCGCGTCCCGGCACCACGCGCGACGTGATCGAGGAGGTCATCAATCTGCGCGGCTATCCGCTCCGGCTCGTGGATACCGCCGGCCTTCGCGAGAGCGACGACGAGATCGAGCGCGAAGGCATGGCGCGCACCCGCCAACAGATCGGGCGCGCGGATCTGGTGCTGCACGTCGCCGATGCGAGCGAGGCAATTTCCGATTTCCGATTTCCGATTTCCGATTCGGAAAAGACAGCGCTGCTCATTTTGAACAAATCCGATCTCGGCGAGCACGCGAGCTGGCGTGGCATCGGGGCGGTGCGGATTTCCTGTTTGAAAAACGAGGGTGTTACGCAGCTCGAGGACGCCATCATCGCCCGCATCACTGGCGGCCATGCCGCGCAGCGAGACAGGTCGGTGGCGATCAACGCCCGCCATCACGCGTGCCTCGCGAAAGCACTCCAGTACAGCAACGCTGCGCATCAGGCGCTGAGCGACGGCCTCTCGCCCGAGTTTGTCGCCGAGGAGTTGCGCGGCGCGCTCGACGCTGTGGGCGAAGTCGTCGGCAAGGCGGACAGCGAAGAAATCCTCGGCAAAATTTTCAGCACGTTTTGCATCGGCAAATGAGTCGGGCAGTATCGCCGCGCGGTTTCCATCCATGAATATCTACAAAGAACTCGTCCGCCCGTTCCTCTTCCTCGCCGACCCGGAGGCCGTGCATCATTTCGCGATGGGCGCGCTGAAAGCGGCCGGGCCGATGCTCGCGCAGTTCGCCCCGAAGCATGATCCACGGCTCGCGCGCACGGTCTTCGGCGTCACGTTTCCCAACCCCGTCGGGCTGGCCGCGGGCTTTGACAAAAACGCCGTCGCGCTCCCGGCGTGGGAGGCGCTGGGCTTCGGCTTTGCGGAGGTCGGGACGATCACCGCGCGCGCGCAGCCGGGCAACCCGAAGCCGCGCATTTTTCGCGTGCCGGAGTGCTCGGCGATCATCAACCGGCTGGGCTTTAACAACGACGGCTGCGACGCCGTGGCCGCGCGGCTCACGCACCTGCGCGAATCGGGCCGGTGGCCGCGGATCCCTGTGGGAATCAACATCGGCAAGTCAAAGGTCGCGCCGCTGCAGGAGGCGACCGCGGATTATCTGCTGTCCTTCGAGCGGCTGAAAAACCTCGGCGATTACTTCGTGCTCAACGTCAGCTCGCCGAACACGCCGGGTCTGCGCCAGCTCCAGGATCGCGCCGCGCTCAATGAGCTGCTCGGCACGATCCAGGGGCGCAACACGGCGCGGCGTCCGCTGCTCGTGAAGATCGCGCCGGACTTGGACTGGCCGGCGATCGAGGAAATCCTCGCGCTCGTCGAGGAGCACAAGCTGTCGGGAATCATCGCCACGAATACGACCATCGATCATTCGAGCATCCCGGCGCACCGGCAGCAGCAGGGCGGGTTGAGCGGCTGGCCGCTGCGGGAGCGCTCGACGGAGATCGTGCGCTTCATCGCCGAGCGGACGAAAGTGCCGGTCATCGCGGTCGGCGGGATTTTCGACGGGGCATCGGCGATGGAAAAATTCGACGCCGGAGCCGCGCTCGTGCAGCTCTACACTGGCTTCATTTACGAGGGGCCGGGGCTGGTGAAAAAAATCTGCCGTGCGCTGCTCGCGTAGCGAGCCCTTAAACCACGCCGTCATTCTGAGCGGAGTTCCGGTCGGCTTTGCGACCGGAACGGAGTCGAAGAACCTCTAACTATTTCTTCGGGGCGAAGGCGGTTGGCGGAAGTGCATCGCCCCACCCGCTACCTTTCCCGAGGACATAGTTGGAGATCCTTCGACTGCGCTTCGCAAAGCCGAAGCTCCGCTCAGGATGACCGCGTAGTTATTTCCGCGCGTGCGCGCCGCGCTGGACGCCAGCGCCCGCGTGCGTTTAATGCCCCGCATGCCTGCCATTCTCGAAGACGCCCTGATCGACAAAGTGCTCGCCGGCGAGCGCATCACGCAGGACGACGCGCGCGAACTTTACCGCCTGCCCCTCGTCGAACTCGGCGAACTCGCCAACCGCCGGCGCAACCTCGCCAAGCGCGCGGATTACGGCGGGCGCGGCGAGGAAATCGTGACCTACATCATCGACCGGAACATCAACTACACGAACGTCTGCAACGTGTACTGCAAGTTCTGCGCGTTTTACCGGACGGAAAAAGACGCCGACCACTACGTGCTCACCCACGAGCAGCTCGACGCGAAGCTCGACGAACTCACGGCCATTGGCGGCATCCAGATTTTGCTGCAAGGCGGGCATCATCCGAAGCTCGGGCTCGACTGGTATCTCGCGATGCTTTCCCACATCCGGGAAAAGTACCCGCACATCAACATCCACGGCTTCTCACCGCCGGAGTTCAACCACTTCGCCGAAGTCTTCGCCATGCCGCTGTGCGAGGTGATTTCCAAATTCAAGGACGCCGGGCTCGGCTCCATTCCCGGCGGCGGTGGCGAGATCCTCGTCGATGCCGTGCGCAACCGGATCGCGCCGCTGAAGTGCAACAGCGACCAATGGCTCAAGGTCATGGAAATCGCGCACGAGCTGGGATTGAAATCGAGCGCCACGATGATGTTCGGCCATGTCGAGACGCTCGACGACCGCATCGAACATTTGCAGCGCGTGCGCGATCAGCAGGACGCCACCGGCGGCTTCACCGCCTTCATCTGCTGGACCTTCCAGCCCGAGCACACCAAGCTCCGCGCCGACCCCGTGGGCAGCGGCGAATACCTCCGCATGCAGGCGCTCTCCCGCATCTTCCTCGACAACATCGCCAACGTGCAAAGCTCGTGGGTCACGCAGGGTCCGAAGATCGGCCAGATCGCGCTCAAGTACGGCGCGAATGATTTCGGTTCCGTGATGATGGAGGAAAACGTGGTCAGCAGTGCGGGCACGAGTTTCCGCCTGGCGAAAGGCGAGATCGAGGAGCTGATCCGCGACGCCGGCTACGAGCCGCGGCGGCGAGATAACTGGTACCGGCTGGTGGAGTGAGAAGGCGCGGCGCTGGCGGAATTACGCGCCGAGCAGCGTCTTCGCGTGGGCCAGCGCGCTGTCGCCTTTGCCGCCGAGCATGCGGGCGATTTCCTCCACGCGCGC
>JANXSB010000262.1 GCA_025352865.1 Chthoniobacter sp.
CTACAGCCGCCCGCAGCCGAGATCATTCCGCACGACGACCCACTCGCCCACGGGCTGCCCGCCGAGCAGGTGCTCGCGCAGGATGCGCTCGAAACGCTCCGGCGTGACCGCGCCGTACCACACGCCCTCGGGATAGACCACCAGCCACGGCCCACCGGTGCAGATGCGAAAACAGCCGGCCTTTGTGCGCATGGCGCGCAGCCCCGTTTCGCGCACGCGCTGCTTCACGAATTCCCACAGCTTTTCGCCCTCCTCCGGCGCGCAGCAGTCCGGCCCGAGGCAGATGAAAAGATGCCGTCCGGCGGAGGCGATGCCCGCTTTGGCGAGGCCGTCTTCGAGCGTGCCCATCGCGCGGAAAGCTAGCGCCCGCGCCGCCGCGCGGGGTGCGTGACAGCGCGCACCGTGGGACCGGCGACCCAGTGGCCGGGGATGACGACCGTCTTCTGCTGCGCCGGGATGCCGCACTCATTGCGCCGGAGCTGGGCGTCCACGAGATCGAGCGCGGCCGCGCCGACGAGTTCGGCATTCTGGTTCATCCCCGCCCACTGCGCCTCCCCGGCGGTCACGCCGAGATTCGCGATCCCGACATCCTCCGGCGCGCGCATGCCGAGCTCCTTCAGCACGCGCCCGCACCGCCACTCCTGGGTGAGGATGACATCGGGCCGGTAGTTTGAAAACCACCCGGCGAAAGCCGCCTCGAACGGCCCGTCCGCGAGGAGCAGCGGAACGCGCCGCTCCGCGGGAATCATGCTTTGCTCGACGAGCATGCCGGCGGACCAATTGTTCTTCACCCGTTCGTCGCCGTCGCGGGTCATCGCCAGGCCGATCCGGCGGTAGCCGAGGCGGGTGAGTTCGGCGACGGCGAGGCGGATGGTGGAGTACTGGTCATTGCTCGCGCGATGGATATTCGGCGAGGTCACGGAGTAGCCGATGGCGGCGCTGGAAAAGCGCGGCCAATCCAGCGTGAGCGTGCCACCACCCGAGGGCAGCGGGGCGATGACGAGGCCGAGGATATTGCGCGCAAAGAGGACATCGCAGAAGCGCTTTTCCGAGAGGCCGGGCCGGCGGAGCCAATACTCCTCGAGCTTGTAGCCCAGCGCCTCGGCGCGCATTTTCGCGCCGGTATGAAACTCGGTGAACAGCCCCGGCTGGTGCCAGCCGTCCTCGGTGGGATACGCGGTCACATAGGCGATGGTGGTGGGGCGTTTCACCGTGCGTCCGTGGCGGAGCTGGGTCATCAGCGCGGAGACCATCGGGTTCGGCCGGTAGCCCATCTCGTCGGCCACTTTGCGAATGCGCGCGATGGTCGCGGCGGAGATTTTCGGGCTGTTGCGCAGGGCCAGCGAAACGGCCATGCGCGAGCAGCCGACCGCATCGGCGATCTGCTGCATGGTGGGCTGTTTTCCGGCGTCCATGCGTAGGCGTCTATCGTAAAATATCGGGATTGTAAATCTTCCCATCACGGGACGTGCGCGCCGCTTGCCAAGGCCGCGCCGCGCTCCCTAGATTCGCCGCCTTGGACACACCGCAGACACTCGCGATCATCGCCGGCAACGGTGCCTACCCGCAGGCCATGGCCCGCGCCGCGCGGGCCGCAGGGGTCGCGCGGATCGCCGCCGCCGTCTTTCAAAATGAAACCGACGCGGCGCTCGCACCGCTCGTCGAGGAGGTGGAGTGGCTGCGCGTGGGGCAGCTCGGAAAGCTCCTCGCCTTTTTGAAAAAATCCGGCGCGACGCACGCCGTCATGGCCGGGCAAATCCACCCGCGCAATCTTTTCGACCTGCGCCCCGACATCAAAGCACTCGTCGTCCTCGCGAGACTTAAACGGCGCAACGCGGAGAGCATCTTTGGCGCGATCGCGGACGAGATGAAAGCCATCGGCGTCGAGTTGCTCCCCGCCACCACTTTCATGTCGGAGCATCTCGCGCCCGCCGGGCTCATCGCCGGGCCGCCGCTCAAGCCGCGCGTGGAGGACGACGTGCGCTACGGTTTCCACATAGCCAAGGAATCCAGCCGCCTCGACATCGGCCAGACCGTGGTCGTGAAAAACGGCACGGTGCTCGCGGTCGAAGCGTTTGAAGGCACCAACGCGGCGATGAAACGCGGCGGGGAGCTGGGCCGCAAAGACGCCATCATGGTGAAGGTTTCGAAGCCGGATCAGGACTTCCGTTTCGACGTGCCCGTCATCGGTCCCCTCACCCTCGAAGCCGCGCACGAAGCCCGCATCCGCGCGCTCGGCGTGGAGGCGGGGAAGACATTGCTTTTGGAAAAGGAAAAGCTCACTGCGCTCGCGGAGCAGCATCGCATTTCGATCTTCGGCCTCACGCTATGAGTCAAAAAATCCGCCTCGGCGTCATCGGCACCGGCAGCATGGGGAAAAATCACGCGCGCATTTTCGCCAGCCTGCCGGACGCGCAGTTCACCGCCGTGCTCGATGAGCGCGCCGACATCGCCGCCGAGATCGCCGCGCAGCACGGCGCGCGGGCTTTCGCGCTGCTCGACGCCTTCGCCGAA